>JANQSK010000073.1 GCA_028284105.1 Anaerolineae bacterium | reverse complement strand
GTTTGCAATTGTTGCCGACTCAGCTCAATTCTCAGCCGCTGTCAGTGAGCTTTCTCCTCCGAAATATATTGGCACAGCCCTCACCCTACAAACAAGCTTAGGCTTTTTGCTCACCCTATTTACAATTCGTTTAGTTCCGCCACTTGTTTCTTGGATTGGTTGGGAATTTGCATTCACTTTTCTAGCACTAGGTCCTGTCGTTGGCATATGGGCAATGCAAACATTGAGGCGATTGCCAGCGGCCACGCAGCTTGCAATGGCAGAAAATAAACCACCCTGCTGCAAGCAGTCAGGATATCGAAGGCCATAAAGAATTTTTCTAGCTACATGTGATTGGGTATTCAAACCCTTTAGGGTAATAAAAAAAGCCCCTGAAGCATAAATCTCAGGGGCTTTCAATAATCAACATTTATTGAGGCGTCAGTTCCGCTTTCTTTCTCTCTTCAGCCCGATTTAATTGCCAAAGCACAAATCGAACCCGTCGTGAAAGAGCTCTAGAAATATTCCAAAGAACACGACTTCCTAAAACGGCATCATCCTCGTTAATTGTCATTAATCGTTCACGGCTTAAAACCAAAAGCTTAACACCACCACGGCCAGCGACTAAGTCGGCACTTCGCTCTCCTTCATCAAGCATGGCCAACTCACCTGTGATTTGGCCTTCCCGAAGGTTCGCTACATGCTGAACATTGTCATCGTTTTGTTGGCTTGGATCAACATTATCAGGGTCTTTCCAAACCTCGACGAAGCCTTCTTGAATCAAGAATAGCTCTTGGCTAATCTCTTTTGCCTGGGCAATGATTTCGCCTTCTTCGTAAACGCGCTGTTGCATTTGAGCTGCCAGTCGAATGCGTTGGGCTTCATTTAAATTATCCCCTAAGTCAGAATGTGCAATAAATTGAGCTATTTGACTAATTTGGTCAAGCTCTTCGTCGCCTACCGGAGTGTTTAAATCAGAGCTTGTTAACGGCAAACCTAAATAAGCAGCAACCAAACGGCGCGTTTGATCTTCCATTTCAAAGTGTGGCCAGTGACCAGCTCTTGGCAAAATCCGAAGATCAGCACTTGACCATTCATCTGCCACAACGCCTGCATCACGAAGTGGTACCGTGTTATCTTCTGCCCCCCAAATCACTAATGCAGGAGGTTGAACAGCTGTCAGTGAGCCACTTAAGTCATTGGCTAACATGGCGCTAAAACATTCAGCCCGCACACGACCCTGACCAGGACGCCTTGCGTCTTGACGAAGTCGTTCATAATGTGCTTCTGTCAATTGAGAACGCTCAGCAAACGATACTGGTTTCATCAACCTGTCTGTTAGGCCAACAAAAAGGTTCTCAACCGCTGAGACAATTAAACTGCCTAAACCAAATCTTTCTAATGCTGTAATTGGGGAAATGAGGATGTTGATTGTTGTTGATAATTTGCCGCTAATCGTTGGGCTCAACAACACCATTCGTTCAACAAGAACGGGATGTTTTTGGGCAAGCGTGATGCTTGTCATCCCACCCATAGAGTGACCAATCAAAACAACGGGTCGATCACTAATCTGTTCAATTAAGTCCGCTAATAATTCAGCGTATTTAGGGATTGTCACACCGTCTTCAAACCGTGGTGACTGCCCATATCCGGGTAAATCTATTGCAATTGCATGGAACCTTTGCGCAAGAAGTCCCAATAGTGGGGACATTGCGTACCATGAGCTTGACCATCCGTGAATCATTAATGCGATTTGCCGCCCCCTCTGGCCAGCTTCTACATAATGAATCTCTTGGCCGTTTACATTAAACGTACCCTCTGAAAATGCATCCATATATCACCTATACATACTTCAAGTGGAAATTTCCAACCTCGTACATAATAATGATTTACATCAAAATCGTTGATAAATGCGACGTGAAATTAATGTTTCCTCGTGTGAAAAAAGAGATAAAAGAACATCTCAATTCTACATAATGTTACCGATTTGGGTAACTTAATACGAAATTCAATAAATTTACGACCAAATTCCGTTATCTCTTCCTATTTTCGCTGGTTAAATAGTAGTTGTCGCTTAACTGATTTACAACTAGGAGATATCTCTTAGAAAAGACTCAAAAAAGCGTTATACAAGGATCTTCATGCATTTAAATTAAAAAGTCCTTCTATCATTTCTAATAGAAGGACTTTCTCTGTAAATTTAGGTTAAACAGAATTTCTAACGAAAAAGATAACACCTACTAACGAAAGCGTTATACAACTTTCTCCTCAGTTCCGTTTAATGAATCCATTGGAGATTGATTCATGAGTGCTTCAAACTCCTCACGATCCATAGTTTCAATTTCCATGAGCCGTTCAGCTAATTTTTGCATTTTATCTTTATTGCTATCAATAATATCAACAGCACGTGCATATTGCTCACCCAAAATTCGACGAACTTCTTCATCAATCATTTTGGCGGCTTCGTCACTGTAATCGTTTCCACCCATGCCATAATCACGTCCAACAAACGGGCTTGCCCCTCCAGCACCATAAATCGGAAGGCCTAATTTATCAGACATGCCGTATTGTGTAACCATTGCTCTGGCACGCTGCGTTGTAGTTTGAAGATCGCTTGATGCGCCAGTTGTTATTTGTCCAAAGAATACTTCTTCAGCCGCACGACCACCTAAACCCCAACAAATGCTATCTTCGATAAACTCTCGACTTAACACCATTCTATCTTCGGGCAAAGGCATCACATATCCACCTGCGCGACCTCTTGGAACAATGGTGATCTTTTGAACTGGATCCGTATTTTGTAAGAAAAAGCTCACCAGTGCATGACCTGCTTCATGATAGGCAACAGTTTCCTTGTCGGACTGACTCATGGCTCGGCTCTTCTTTTCAGGTCCGATTGCAATACGGTCAAATGCATCTTGGAAGTCAACCAATCCAATTACTTTTGAATCACGTCGAGCGGCAAAGATAGCTGCTTCATTGAGCAAGTTTTCAAGATCAGCACCTGAGAAACCCGCAGTTAAGCGAGCAAAGTCTTTCAAATCAACATTTTTGCTGATTGGTTTACCACGAGCATGAACACCTAAAATCTTCTCACGCCCACTAATGTCAGGCAGGTCTACGTAAACTTTACGGTCAAATCGACCAGGGCGGAGAAGCGCTGGATCAAGAATGTCGGCACGGTTGGTAGCTGCCATCACAATAACGTTTGTATCGTTATCGAAACCATCCATTTCAACAAGGATTTGGTTCAGCGTTTGTTCACGTTCATCGTGTCCACCGCCTAAGCCAGCCCCACGTTGACGACCTACTGCATCGATTTCGTCTACGAAGACGATTGATGGCGCAGCTTGTTTCGCTTTGTCGAAGAGGTCACGTACACGGCTTGCACCAACACCCACAAACATTTCTACAAATTCAGAACCAGAAATATGGAAGAATGGTACACCGGCTTCACCAGCAACGGCACGTGCCAATAAAGTTTTACCAGTACCTGGAGGGCCCACCATGAGAACACCTTTTGGAATTCGGGCACCAACTTGTACAAACTTTTCTGGTTCGCGGAGGAATTGAACAACTTCTGCCAATTCCAATTTGGCCTCATCTACACCAGCAACGTCATCGAAGGTTACGGTTGGACGATCTGCATCATTCAGATTTTTGGCTCGACTACGGCCGAATCCAAAGATACTGTTTCCACCACCACCCTGCATTTGGCGGAAGCCACGTGTGAAAATCCAGATGAGTAGCAAAACGGGGCCGATCGATAAAACGATAGCAAATAGATTATTCCAAGCCGTTTGGTCACGGGGAACAACGTCTACACCACGTTCTTGCAAGTAACTATCAGTAATTCCGTAATAGTTCAGTGTATCAATCAAAGAGTCGCTTGAATCTTTGTATGCCGCTACGACATTTTCATCATCAAGTGTCACTTCGAGTCGAGAGCCTACCACGGTGATGTTATCTACGCGACCGTCATCGATTAACTCAATGACTTCACGCATGGTAACTTGTCTTGGGCCGTTAAAACGGCCGTTTAAAAATAGCTGTAGCCCTAAAATGAGGGCAAATACTCCTAAAATCCATACCCATGTCGGAATCGATGGACGGGAGTCATTAGGTTCTTGTTCTTCCATAAGATTTTTGCTCCTTTGGGAGTCCTAAAATTTTATATTGTCTGCAATAGGATTCTTTTCTAATTCTATGAGGAATTCGATAACAAAATTAAAAGGTTTTCTAACCCTCATTTTACGTTGAATCAAATGATGATTCAAATCCTTCACAAGGTAAAGTTCTCGTCTGAAAAAATAAGTATCAATTACCCACGCTCAGACTAATTGCGTGATTTGGCAACTGACCGTACAGGAACAGGAATGGGTTCTAGCTGTGGTTGGGGTTCGATAGGAACCATCGTGTCCAACATGGAGACCAAGAGGCCACGCAAGTTTCCACGAGCATATTGTAATCGTTTTTTGACTGTGGTGACTGGAATTGCCAAAAAACGAGAAATTTCTTTTTGTGAATACCCATAAAGGTAGAAAAGCTGCGTAACGACTTGCTCATTTTCAGGCAACGCATCAATTGCAGCTAAAACGCGGTCTTTTAATTCAGCATTTTCAACTGATTGTTCAGGCGCTTCTTCCAATGTAGGGATTTCTGAAGTTTGTTCAATCGGACGCGTCAACAATTGCTTATTGCGTGTCATTCGTGAACATTGCGTCAAAATAACCTGACGTAACCAACCCGGAAACGCTTTTGCATCACGCAGGGTGGTTAATTTCTGAAAAGCAACCACGAATCCTTCTTGAACAGCGTCTTGAGCCATCATGGGGTCATCTAAACGAAGCAACGCCCAATGATAGGCAGTATCTTGGAATTGATTCACCAGTTCAGCAAAAGCAGCATGACGTCCTGCTTTGCCTAATTTTTTATTTCTGGCTGTTTCAACTAAATTTTCTAACGGATTCATACCGTTCTCCAAATAGGTCTTAAACAAGACCATTTACCACAAAAATCCTACTTCCTACTTATTAGAGCCATCATACCTGAAAAAGGTGACATTTTTATAGCAAATTGGATTAATATTTGTGAATTTTCTCATATGGAGCCCATTTTGAGACTGGAAAGTAAAAAAATGAGCATCATTGATTCAAATAATCTTATCTTTTTTGAAAAGGTAAGGGCTTTTTTGCTTGCCCATCTATCTTACATAGGATTTTAGGATCGAAGTGTAAAAATTAAATTAAAAAGCGTTCATAAGAAGATGAGAAATATTTTAGATAATCTGCCTACTTACCCTCGGTCATAAAATCGTGTAAAATTCAAACATAATGCGACAAGAATCTTCGTGGGAACCCTCAATTTTTGTCATTCTCCGTTTTTTAGGACGGAATCTGCCGATCGTTACATTTTTAATTTTATCATTGGCAGGGATGCTGTTCACCTACTGGTTTTTTAGCCCACCAACAGACAGTACGGCTCAAGCCATTGCCCTAAACTCAAATATCGCTTTTTCAGCACCAATCTATAAATCAATTCCTGACCGACCTGTTGCCCAACGGATTAGTCAAAGCCCAGGGCCTTTGCGTATCGGTATTATTTCAGGGCATTTGGGTAGTGATAGCGGAGCAGTCTGTAATGATGGATTAACAGAAGCAGAAATTAATTTAGATATTGCGAATCAAGTGGCTGACCAGCTAAAAGCTCAAGGGGTGCCTGTAGATATATTGGAAGAGTTTGATGATCGATTACCAAACTATTCTGGAACGGCCGTTATTTCCATCCACGCAGACTCATGCATCCAGCTCAATACCGAATTATCAGGTTATAAAATTTCAGGGTCATCCTTTACCAATTCAGATCAACTTTTTTCGTGTGTTGAACAATCCTATCAATCCACGACCCAGCTTCAATTCCACTACAACACCATTACAGAACATATGACGGATTATCACGCCTTCCGAAAAATACCGCGTGGAGTACCAGCCATCATTATTGAAGTGGGGTTTATGGACCAAGATCGAATCTTGCTCACCACCAATTCGAATATTCCGGCCACAGGCATTAGCAATGGTATTTTGTGTTATATCAATGAGGGTATATCGTCATGAGCATTACCCCTCTCGTTAAGGAAGCAAAACAAGCTTACCAAGACGGAAATGTATCTGTAGCCCAACGAAAACTTCGCCAAGCGATTCAAATTGACCCACAGCATCCCAAACTTTGGCTGACCTTAGTAAAACTTTCTAAGACACCAGATGAAGCGGTAAACGTCCTCAAACAAGCACAAGAATTTCATCCGAATCATCCCAAAATTCAATCAGCCCTCGAGTCAAAACAACACAAAGTTCGTTCACAAGCAATCACAAACGAGCGTCGCTTAACACGGCCGTTTATTTATGGGGCATTAGGACTTGTCGCTCTTTTTGCTTGTCTATTAATGAGTTTTATCTGGTTTAGGGGTCAACAACCTGTTGCAGCATCCTCAGAAAATCTGGAGATTGTTGATAATTCAGAGAGTCAAGTCGTCGCTCAACCTGTTAGCTTACCTGAACTTCCAGCCGCCACACCTACACAACGGCCGTTACTATCCAAACAGGTTATTGCACAAGATGAACCAAGAGCCACATGGACTGTCACACCAACACCATCCCCCACGCCGACACCAACACCGAGTGTCATTCCAACCTTTGTAAGCTCAAGTGCATATACCCAAAAAATACGGCCGTTTGGCGTAAGCAACAACGAGCGCTGGATTGATGTTGATTTATCGACGCAAGTTTTAAAAGCATACGAAGGGGACTTCTTAGTCTTTTCAACTCCCATTTCAAGCGGTACATCTGAGCACAGAACCGTCACAGGTCAATTTAGGATTTGGCTTAAATTTGAGAGCCAGACAATGGATGGACGCCGTTTAGGGTATGACTACTATCTTGAAAACGTCCCATATGTCATGTATTTTTTTGAAGATTACGCCATCCACGGCGCGTATTGGCATAATAACTTTGGCACCCCAATGAGTCATGGATGTGTTAATGTTGAGCCAGCAGACGCAGGATGGCTTTTTAATTGGGCCAGCTATGGCACTTTGGTCAATGTACACTATTAGAAAAATTCACCCAAAGCTTCCATTTTTTCCACGTAATCCCAATATCAAATTACGATTATCCACACTTATAAATTTCCCTCAAAAATCAACTGGAGGGTATTTGCAATCATGGTTTGATTGGGGAGCAACAGCGTATCTGGTCACAAAAATAATCGAGAGGGATAGGGAATTCCTGATTTGTCATCTCACAAATCGCCATGGGACATTCCATCAAATTTTTGGAAATTAAATAAACCGTTTGTATATCAAAACCTGCTTGCCAGGTTATTCTGCACGCCTGCAAAATGGCGCAAATATTTGGAGGAAGGCAACAATGCCACTAAACATTATTATTGGAACCCAATGGGGTGATGAAGGAAAAGGCACCATCACTGATATGATGGCGGACAAAGCAGACATTGTCGCACGGTATAGCGGCGGTGATAATGCCGGGCATACCGTCACAGTAGGGGATGAAATTTTCAAATTACATCTTATTCCCTCTGGGATTATTAATTCAAATACCATCTGCATTATTGGGAATGGTGTCGTGCTTAATCCAACCATCTTTATTCGTGAAATTGAAGAGTTGGAAAAAAGAGGGATCGATATCTCTCCGAATCGTCTCAAAATCAGCAAGAGCGCGCACATCATTACACCGGCTCATATTGCTTTAGACACGGCTTCTGAAATGGCACGTGGTGATAAGGCGATAGGCACAACAAAGCGAGGCATTGGTCCCGCTTATATGGACAAGACTCAACGAGTTGGTATTCGTGCCGAAGCATTTGCTGATCCTGAAAATTTAGCTGATTTGATTAAAGAACATGTCACCGAGAAGAACCAAATTCTCAAGAGCATTTATGGTGCAGAGCCGCTCGATGAAACGGCCGTTGCGATTCAATATGTTGATTATGCGAAGCGTTTGGCCCCTTATCTTGTAGATGGGGTTGTGATGCTGGACGACGCTTTACGAGCTGATAAAAATGTACTCGCCGAAGGGGCGCAAGGCACCTTCCTTGATTTGGATCATGGCACTTATCCATACGTGACAAGCTCTTGGCCAACTTCAGGTGGTGTTTTGATCGGTTTGGGAGTCGGTCCCAAATATGTTGATCGCGTGATTGGGGTGACAAAAGCATTCACGTCTCGTGTTGGCAGTGGCCCCTTCCCCTGTGAGTTAGATGGTGATATGGCCTTGCGTTTGCGCGGTACGGGAAGCAAACCGTGGGACGAGTTTGGCACAACCACAGGGCGGCCACGACGTGTGGGCTGGCTTGATTTAGTCATGCTCAAACATGCCATTCGCATCAACGGGTTCACAGACTTGGTCATCAGCAAATTAGATATTCTTAGTGGTTTGGATGAAATCAAGGTTTGTGTTGCTTATGAAATCAATGGCGAACGAACTGAAAATTACCCAACCACTCTCACTGATTTAGAAAAATGTTCGCCTGTTTATGAAACTTTACCCGGTTGGCAGGAAGATATTATGGAGGCACGGGTCCCATCAGATTTACCTGAAAATGCGAGAGCTTATGTCGCTTACATTTCAGAAAAAATTGGGCTTCCTATTCCCTATGCATCCGTAGGGCCAGCCCGACGTCAAACGGTTGCTTTTTAATTATTGGTTTTTAAATTGCTTAAGCTCATCGTAAAATTAAAAGAATGGATGGGCTTAAGCCAAATATTCACGGCTTTTTTGTACCATTATTTGAAGCTCCAACTAGAATTAGTCCTATTCTAGTTCCCGTGATCTGGACAGGGAAAATCATTGTGTGTTTGAGTAAGGGTAAATATTCGTGAGTATTAACTTATTGAGTTCGACTTCCATCTCTAAATCTGAAGCGCTGCCACAGGACCTATATCAGCTATTACAACAAATCGTTGATGATGTTGTGGCAAAGTTAGGGTGTGTTGGTGCAATTGCAACAACATTAGAGCAAGGAAATGCCCTTCATGTTAGAGCCGCCTCATTTGATGTCCCAGATAATGTTGTTCAAAAGTATTTAGATGATGAAGGTCTTTCCCTATTTGGAAATGAAGCCATCGTTTATCTTGATAAAGATAAGAAAAACCTCAATTTCAACTTCCTCAGCGAAAATGGAGATGGACCAAAGTTTGCCGTCTCAAATCGACTGTTTGATTTATTACGGCCGTTAGCAGGTCGTCGCTTTTCTGACAGGCTACAAAAAGAGTTTGGCATTAAACAAGTGGTTGCTATTCCTTTCATTTTGCGAAATGATATGGTGGGTAGCTTAATTGCCACCAAACAAACTGATTTTAGCCAACAAGATATTGAAATTTTAAGCGCATTTGGCCAACAAACGGCCGTTGCCATTCAAAGCCAGCGTCGACTTAGCTCGATGGCGGTTCTTGAACGCATCATCTTTTCAATGCAAGAAAAGATGCTCGATGAAACAATGGTGCTTCAAACCATTGTAGACACTGTTGTTGCCGATTTGGATTATGTGGGAGCCATGGTTGCAACGCTTGAAATGGGAAACTCACTGCCCGTCCGTGCCTACGCACTCAAAAGCAATCTCGCGAATCTGCTTTCTAAATTAGAATCCAAAGCAGGCATTTCACTCGTTGGACCCCGTGCCGTCGTTTATCTAGACGATGAAAAATATAAAGACAATCTCAGTGTCAAAGCGGTCAAAGGATTAAACGGCCGTCCTGAGAAATACATCATGTCAGGGTCACTCCACGACCTCTTGCGCCCTATCGCAGACAAAAGTCTTGCTAATATTGCCCAACGCATGCTGCAAATCAAACAAGTGATTGCAGTGCCATTTTTCCTTGAGAATGAAGTAGTTGGAAACCTTTTTGTAGCAAGTACGAAAAAGACCTTCTCTGAATGGGAAATCAGCGTTTTAACAGCCTTTGGCCAGCAGGCTGCGGTCGGGATTCGCAACGCTAGGCTTTATAACGAAACCGAAAAGCAGCGCCAGATTGCCCAAATGTTTGGCCGAATGGCATTTAGCTCAACGGCGGCTGTCCACGCCTTAGGAAATCACCTCAGCTCTGTTCACACCTATTTGCAAATGCTGACCACATTTAAAGAATTTCCTGAACAACACCAAGAGCATCTTCTTCGCAATAGTCATGCCATTCTTGGCCGTTTAGAAAAAGCATCTCGTCTTCTGGATAACCTCCATGAACCTTGGCATCAACTTGAAGAGCGCCCAGTTAATGTGAATGATTGCCTCAATGTGGCCATTCGTGAAGTTTTCCCTGAAATTTTGCAGGAACTGCACGAAGAAACCATTGTGACAGATGATGAATATAATGTTCACATCAATCTCAAATTTGATCTCCCACTTGTCAAAACATCTAACGATATGCTGACTGAAGCTTTTCGAGTATTGATCAAAAATGGGAAAGAAGCGATGGCAAATTCTCCCAAAAAGAATTTATGGATTACTTCGAAAACTCGTTCAGATGGGCACCTCATTATTTCGATTGAAGACAGTGGTCAGGGAATTAAACCAGAGGATTTACACAACATCTTTGAGCTGGGGTGGTCTACGAAGGGAAATCAAGGAATGGGCTTTGGTCTCTTTTGGACGCGCGACTTTGTTCGAGGATTGGATGGAGATATATCTGTTCATAGTGTGTTAGATGAAGGAACAACCTTTACGATTTTGTTACCCCCTAGCGATTAGTGTTCTTATTTTTAATTTTTAACTGTGCCAAAAACGGCCGTTTTTCCCCTCTAAGCCTAAATAACCTACTTTGTAATCTTCAAAGATTACGCTTTTAATCAGCAATTCGTATCGGAAAACGACGAGTTTTTCGTTGTATATGGTAATGAACAACAATTGAAAGCAAGTGGAGGGAATGGGATAATGAATAAAAAGCCGCCCTATAGAATATCAATTTTATTGACTAGTCTAGTTACATTAACTTTATTTATTTTCGGCATTATCGTTTATACAAGTGCAGATGGTACTGATAATGAAATTGTATTCTTGCCGATCGCTTTTAGAGAAGAGGCTGCCGCCCCACCCATTGATAGCACACCTCCACCCGAAACATCCCCCTTTCCTTCAACCCCTACCCAACTACCAACATTAGAGACGCCCGTTTTTAATTGTCCAGTAAGCTTTGTTCAACCTCCACTCCATGAAAAAAAATCCGTTTTAGTAACTGGTGAAATAGGAGCAACAATTGAAGTTTGGGATATTTCATCAATACCGGAAAAATTACTGGGCACAACCGTTTTGTTAGCCCAATCAGGTTATCATTGTGATGGATTTGCTGACTTTGTCCCCCCAGCACATCCCCCACTAAACTCCCTTTTATTTTCAGGACAGTTCATTGAAGTACGCCAATACATTGATGGGAATCTACATTCAACTGATATTGAGATCGTTTTATTTCCTACACCCACACCGACTGTTACAAACACACCAACACCTACAACTCAATCATTCTGTGCGGTAAATTTTGTTCAACCTCCTGTACATGGACAGACCTCTGCTCTGATAACTGGCGAAATCGGGGCAACTATTGAGGTTTGGGACCTCTCAACAACACCGGAAACACTTTTAGGCACCACAATCCTACTGGATCGCCCTGGCTACCTGTGTGATGGATTCGCTGACTTTGTTCCGGCAACACATCCAGCTTTATCGCCGCCTTTAATTTCAGGTCATCTCATTGAGGTTCGCCAATTCATAAATGGCAATTTGCACTCAACGGATGTTGAGTTTGTCCTAGAACCTGTGCCAACATCAACACCTACTCCAACAAGCACCCCAAGTGGCCCTTTTGTTATATTACTACCCACTTGTGGGGGAGCTAATCAAAATGGGAATTCACTCACTATCACATTTTTGGGATTTGATTTTGAAGCCGATCAAAATATTTCAATTTTCTGGGATACTACGCAATTTCAAACGACCATTCTTGCGGCAAATCACGACGGTAATTTTTCCTACACATTTACTGTGCACAACGTTGACCCAGGTACTTACTTCGTGCGAGCAATTTCTGATTCTGCAGATCTTAGCCAACCGTATAGGGTACCTTGTGACAATTTTGAACCAACGCCAGTGACATCTACCCCAACCTATACGCCAAGTGCACCTGAGCTCATCGTAATAGGGCCTCCTCAATTGGTTAGTTCCGCACCCATTTCTGCTTTTACGTCTGTGGATTTTAATGTTCTTATTTCAAACACTGGTGGGACCGATATCGATGGGCAGTTCTTTGTAGATCTTTATGTTAATCCCTCAGAAGTTTATGATTCCCATATCCCCATTGAGCAAAGTTCGGGATATACGGCCGTTTCTTCCTTAGGTAGTGGTGAAGGGAAGTTAGTCACAATCAATGTACCTTTAGGATTTGATAATAGCCCAGCAACAAATATGGTCTATGCAATGGTTGATTCCGCTGGAACAGTTGGAACAGGTCAGGTTTTTGAAGAAAATGAATTGAATAATATATCTGAACCTGCATCAGTAACGGGCATCATCCCCGCAAATACACCAACACCAACACCTACAGTCGATCCCTCAGGCATTCATCTAATCGCAGGAACCGTTAATAGTCGGGTGATAGAATGGCGAACCCAATTTAGGGCCATTGTTAGTCTTATAGATTCGAATGGAGAAATTTTTGCAATCACTGATTCTGATGAATTTGGATATTATGAATTTCCAGATGTCGTTGATGATACCTACACCGTTTATGCCTGCATTAACATTGATGAGGTGAGCTACTTTGGAGTTCGATTAGGCATTGTTCCACCAAATCCTGTTACAAATATCTACATGCTACCCGGTGAATGTGGGGTTTCTGGGAGTAGCAATCAGCCTCCAACCATTATTCATCCTGGTGACCAATTGAATTTGGAAGAAGATGAAGTTTCCCTATTTATTGAAGCTGATGACCCTGAAGAAGCAACCTTGACATATAGCGCAGTGGGATTGCCACCGGGGTTATCAATGAACCCCACTTCGGGTGAAATTTATGGGACGATTTCCTCTGGTTTTGCTGGCGAATATCCAACAAGTATCACAGTAGATGATGGAGAGAATCAAACAAACATTCTGTTTACGTGGCACGTCTTAGCAAACGAATTGCGTTTTGAGAGTTTCATTATCACTGGTGCCAATAGCAGTGCTTGAAAAACAATTACCACTGAAAACCAATATATTAATATGGTCGTTGTGTGCTCTCCCCGATATCCGACATCTGGTACATTGATCCCTCGCGTGGAGCGGATTCAGAACGCCACCAACGGCAATTCATTTGATATCAAACTCCAAAACCCTTCTAGCTTGTTGGTAGCCGATTCACTTGTTGATTGTATGGTCATTGAAGAGGGTATTTGGGAATTCCCAGACGGCCGTTTAATCGAAGGCCAAAATTTTTAAGCACCCTAACAGACAACATCACAAATTGGGTTGGCCAAGCCCAAGCGTATGGGCAAACCTACACTAACCCGATCGTTTTTGGGCAGGTGATGAGCCATAACGATGCCAATTGGTCCGTTTTTTGGTCACTAGGTTCTGCAAGAACCAATCCACCAACTACATCTTCATTGTACACAGGCAAACATGTCGGCCAGGACTCATCACAAACAAGAGCTGATGAATTAATCGGTCTTATCATTATTGAATCTGGGAATGGAACAATTGATAATTTAGAGTATCGAATCGCTATTGGAGGCGACATTGTGCGAGGTGTGACAAATTCGCCGCCCTATAATTAGCTTTCTCTTCGTCTCCCGCAATGACGATTGTTACACAAGCTGCTATGGATGGTGGGGATGGATCTTGGGCGTATGGTTATGGGAATACACCAGTTACAACAACGACAATCAGTTTAGCACTTGATGAGGACCAAATAGGGGATTCAGAACGCGGAGTAACCAACAATCAGGTTAGCTATTTTGTCTTTGAAAAAGAGGGTATTTTGCCTTAGATC
>JANQSK010000071.1 GCA_028284105.1 Anaerolineae bacterium | reverse complement strand
TGTGCTTGGGTTTTCGGCTGGCTATCTTGGTGGCTGGCTTGATTCCGTTATTCAAGTGCTGGCGGATGCGTTTATTACGATTCCGGCGTTAGCTGTTCTCATTGTGATTGCATCTCTTGTGAATCAGATCACGATTGAGAATATGGCTCTGCTTCTGGCGCTTTTTGCTTGGCCTCGACCGACGCGGTATGTGAGGGCACAAGTGCTCAGTATGAGGGAACGTGGTTATGTTCAGATGGCTCAGCTTTCAGGCGCATCTAGCTTTGACATCATGTTTAAAGAAATTATGCCCAACTTGTTGCCATATTTGGCGGCCGCATTTATTGGGACAGTCTCCGCAAATATTTTGGCTGCAACAAGCCTTGAAGCGCTTGGCTTAGGCCCGACGCGAATTCCCACGCTTGGTATGACGATCTTTTTTGCCATCAACGGTGCCGCTATTTTACGCGGCATGTGGTGGTGGTGGGGATTGCCCATCTTGATGTTGGTCATTATTTTTATCGGCTTATTTTTAACAAATATTGGGTTGGATGAGATTGCTAATCCGAGATTGAGGGGCGTGTAAAATGACAACGGTTCAAGCAGATGTGATGGATAAAACGGCCGTTTCTGACTCAGACATTGTCCTCAGTGTTGAAAACTTTAGTGTGCATTACGCCACACCGAAGGGAGATGTAATTGCGGTTAACGATGTTTCGTTTAATTTGCATCGTGGTGAGCTTTTGGGGTTAATCGGCGAATCGGGCTGTGGAAAAACAACAACCGCCATGGCGATATTACGGCTTGTCCGTCCTCCTGGGCAGATTGTAAACGGCCGTGTTTCAATTGATGGGGTCGATGTGACCGCTCTTGATGGGGAAGCTTTACGCAAAGCCCGCTGGCAAAAAATGGCCCTTATTCCACAAGGAGCAATGAACTCCTTAAACCCCTTGATGCGCATCAAAGACCAAATTGCAGATGGCATTCAAACCCATGAGGGTCGAATTCCCAAAGCAGAACTCAAAGATCGTATTCTGAAACTCTTTACAGATGTGGGGTTGCCAAGCCGAATTTATGATATGTACCCTCATGAATTGAGCGGTGGGATGAAACAGCGTGTCTGTATTGCCATGGGGATCGCGCTCAATCCGCCCTTAATCATTGCAGATGAACCCACCAGCGCATTAGATGTGATTGTGCAGCGCATCGTAGCTCAAACAATTCTAGACATCCGTGAACGTCTAGGGGTTTCCATGATCATAATTGGTCACGATATGGGGTTAATGGCGCAGCTTGTCGACCGGATTGCTGTGATGTATGCAGGTAATATGGTTGAAATTGCACCTGTTGATAGCGCCTATGAAGAACCTCTACATCCATACACCCAGTTGCTCATTGAATCGATCCCTTCGATTAAAGAGCGCAAGCCACTCAAGCTTACCGAGGGACTAACTCATGATTTGCGAAATCCGCCCCCTGGATGCATTTTTCAATTCCGTTGTCCACACGTGATGGATGTTTGTAAAAAAGTTCGGCCACAAATGAAGGAATACAAACCCAATCATCTGGCAGCTTGTCATTTATACGAGGAATCGGTGGAATAAGAAGGGCTGCATAGTTCAGGTCCCTTCTTTGCGAAATTCTCAAAAGCGAAAGGATTTAACATGACCACACCTCTACTTGAAATAAAAAACGCCACCAAAGTGTATGGACAATCAGGCCCCTTTGGTAGTGGGAATCAAGTTGTTGCGCTTCAAAACTTCAACTTAACCATCCCAAATAAACCTGCCAAAATTGTGACCATTGCTGGCGAAAGCGGTAGCGGGAAAAGTACGCTTGCTGGACTGGTTTTGGGGTTTATTCCCTTAACGGATGGGGACGTGATTTTTAAAGGAAAATCGATTCGCAATATGAGTAAAGCGGATCGATTTGAATATCAGCGTCAAGTGCAAGTTGTCTTCCAAGACCCATACTCTGTTTACAATCCGTTTTATCGTGTGAAACATATCTTTGATATGGTCATCAAAAATTTCAAGATGGCCAGCAACAAAAAAGAAGCTCGCGACTTAATTGAAGAGGCGTTAAACGTTGTTGGGATGCGTGGTGAAGAGGTGCTGGAAAAATACCCTCATCAGCTAAGTGGGGGGCAGCGCCAGCGTATGATGGTTGCTCGTGCTTACATGCTCAAACCACAACTAATTGTGGCAGATGAACCCGTCTCCGCGGTTGATGCCTCGTTGCGCGCCATGATTTTAGATATCATGATTCGCCTTCGAGATGAGCAAAATATCTCTTTTCTTTATATTACCCATGATTTGAGTACGGCGTACCAAATTGGTGATGAAATTTTTATGCTTTACCAAGGCTCTGTGACGGAAACAGGGGATACGGTCAAAATTATTGAAAACCCGAAACATCCGTATGTGCAGGAGTTGATTGGTTCAATTCCTGTGCCCGATCCAAAAGTAAAGTGGGACACGAATATTGTGCTTCCAGATGATGAACAGCTCCGAGCAAAGGTAGATAGCGGTTGCCGTTTCTATCCCCGCTGTGCTCATCGTATGGATCGTTGCTTAACAGAGAAGCCACCCCTTTACACAATGAGTGAAGATCATTATGCAGCGTGTTACCTCTATGATGAACAGCCCGTTGCCCATCTTGAATCAGTCACAACGTAAAATTAGTTTGCATGCCTAGAAGAAAACCTAAAGATAAGGATCGCAGTCCTGACCTACCCCATGAATGGATAGAACGACATATTGAGCGGTTAATGACGTTTGCATATGTCATGCCCGTTGACTTGACGGAATGGTCATATCGACGTGGACGTTTGGTGGGGGAAGGGCAATATGAAGAGATTGACTCTGAGTGGACGACCATCCAGGTTGGTGATGTGTGGGGCGGGTCAGATACTACTGGCTTTTTTAAAAAGACAATTGAAATTCCTGAGACACATGCTGGTGATGGTGCGTTTTTGGATATTGATATGGATGGCGGAGAAACACAGCTTTCGATTAACGGCCGTTTATATCAAGGGCTCGACTATTATCGGAGCCTTATTCCTATTGGGGAGTACGCTGAGGCAGGTCAACAGCTTGAACTGTCCATGGAAGCGTTTATTATCAACTACCCATATGATGAGCGCCGTCACGATCAGCGGGAGCTTCACCAATTTAAGCGTGCTCGCCTCTTAAAAAGAGTTCAAGCGGTCGAAACGGCCGTTTTTGATTTGCAGTTTGTATTAGACGCGTACTTTAGCTATTGGGAAGAAGAAAAAGAAAGCGAAATCGAAGCCCTTATATTGCAATCGCTGAAATCAGCCTGCCGTTTGATTGGACCTCAAATCAATAGTCTAGAAGAAGCGCAACAAAAATCGTGCCAGGTGTCGCATTTATTGTATGAGACACTATTTCAAAATCCCCATTTTAAATCCCCTGGTCAGATCAATGTTTGTGCGCATTCCCATTTAGATTTGGTGTATTTGTGGCCAATCAAAGAGACCTACCGAAAAAACGGCCGTACTACCACTAATATGCTCAGCTTGCTGCGTGAGTATCCAGAGTATATTTACAGTCAAAGCCAGCCCTATTTGTATGAGAAATTAAAAGCCCACTATCCAGAGCTCCATGAAGAGGTTCGACAC
>JANQSK010000865.1 GCA_028284105.1 Anaerolineae bacterium | reverse complement strand
TGGGTCTTGCCTTTGTGGCGAATATCATCCTCTATCGCATTCAATGGCAAGGGTTTCGTCGATGACGCCACTTTTTGAACTTGACCACGTTGAGCAACGATATGATGAACGACTTGTGCTAAGTCTCTCAAAGCTCAAAATCTTTAAAGGAGAAATCCTAGCTTTAGTTGGGCCAAGTGGGGCTGGAAAAAGCACACTATTGCGGCTGCTCAATTTTTTAGAATCACCTAGCACTGGTCAAATTCACTTTGATAATCAACTTGTTTCGCCATCTTT
Source organism: Anaerolineae bacterium (assembly GCA_028284105.1). GTDB lineage: Bacteria > Chloroflexota > Anaerolineae > Promineifilales > Promineifilaceae > QQUD01. Next base: position 9,073 of record JANQSK010000865.1, on the reverse strand, counting down.
ATCGATTGAACAACGGCGTCGGGTCACAATGGTTTTTCAAAACCCAACATTACTCAAACGGACGGTCATTCAAAATTTGCAATTTGGGTTGGGTCTCCGCGGTAAAAAAGCGACTGAGATTGAACTCAATGAATCTCTTTCTGCAGTTGGGCTTGAAAAACTTGGGAATCAAATGGCTCAAAAACTTTCTGCAGGAGAAGCACAAAGAGCCGCTTTAGCAAGAGCCTTAATCTTAGAACCAGATGTGCTGCTATTAGACGAACCTACTGCGAACCTTGATCCTCAAAATGTAAAATTAATCGAACAAATTATTACAGAAGCGAATCGCTCAAAACAAACAACGATTGTGATCGTGACGCACAATATTTTTCAAGCCAAAAGAATTGCACACCGCACAGCACTTTTGATGAACGGCCGTTTAGTTGAAGTAGCTCCCACTGAAACATTCTTTAATGAACCCAAAGAAAAAGAAACGGCCGTGTTTATCCGAGGCGATTTTATTTATTAGTTGACCTCATTCCTATTGAGATGTTCAGTAAAATATGTTGAAATAAAAGCGAGAGGAAAGGGAAAAGCCTTCGAGAGCAATGGTGCTCACGGAGGCTTTTGTCATTTTAGCCAAAATAAAAAGCGGCTGATTTCTAAAATCAGCCGCTTAAGTAACTACTAAGAAAAATGAATAAATAAATGGGGTATCAATAAAATGAAGTAGCTACTTGCGCAAGAACAACTCGAAACTTTATCCTTCTAGAGCTTCGTGATGTGTCGATACTACATGTCCTGGGGTTTCTGCCCGCATAACACAATAAAGCATAAATAAAACCGGGCTGAGTAAACCAAGAATAAAACCTACTAACAATACGACAAAAATAAATCCTAAAGATACGACCATGATAAATCTCCAATACTACTGACCGTTACTGCTGGTCGATTCTTTCCCTGCAAATCTCTTACAATTTGCCTTACGACAATAGAATATCATGAACCCCAAGTCCTATCTGTTAACTACTTATCTTTTTAAATGGCATTTTTTATACTTAAATCATGTTCTTTTTAGTCAGCAGTTTGTAAAATGTAACGTATAGTTCAAAGCACATGCTTAAGAAAAAGTAAAAAGAAACTAGATTCTTTTTAACCTAAATTGATGTTCTCGACACATTACTGTCTTGATGGAGATGTGAATCGCCTTGAAACAATTGTTAGCAAAAATTATTACTTCACTTGAAAACTTCATTGATTGGTTTAAGGAAAAGCTGACTACGGCAACAGGTCTTGATGATCCATTGATGATTCAACCCTATATTGGATTTGGCACACCGGAATCATTAACGATTCGCGGTAGAGTATTAGAAAATGAAGGAAATAAACCGCCATCAGAAAATGATTCTGTATGGCAAAATATTTTAAGTACCTATCGGTTTTTAGAAAGTGACGAAGTGGCAAACGCAGTTGTTGAGGCAACCTGCGTGGGTATAACTCAAACGGCCGTTTCTGATGATGAAGGATTCTTTACATTCACTTTTAAACCAGATGGGCCTCTTACAGAAGATGTCTACCGGTTTCCAGTTCAATTCAATTTGCTCGATGCGCCACGGGATATTCCGACGCCTGTAACGGCCGTTGGCGAAATCGTTATTGCCGAAAAAACGGCAGAATTTGGCATCATAAGTGATATTGATGACACAATCTTGAAAAGCAGTGCAACCAATGTCATCGACGCCGTCAAATGGATGTTTTTATACAATGCAAAAACGCGCTTGCCATTCGATGGAGTCTCCACCTTATATCAGGCATTAACACGTGGTAAAAATCCAATGTTTTATGTTTCAAGCAGCCCATGGAATCTTTATCCAATGCTGGTTGATTTTATGCTTAATCGAAATATCCCAACGGGGCCACTCTTTTTGAAAGATTATGGATTGTCAAAAGATCAGCTTTTTACCAGTGGTCACAAATCACATAAACTGACACAGATTCATACCATTTTAAAAACCTACCCCAATCTCCCTTTCATTTTAATTGGTGATAGCGGCCAAAAAGACCCTGAAATTTATGAAGAGGTTGTCAATCAATATCCTGAGCAGATTTTGGCCATCTACATTCGAGATGTCAGCCAAGATAGCAGAGACGCACAGGTCATCGATATTGCAAACAACCTCAAAGAAAAAGGGGTCGACATGCTCTTGGTTGAAAGTTCATCCGAAGCATTTTCACATGCTTCAGACAAAGGCTTTATTCCTTATCAAACCAATTCCAAATCAAATTAAATTTTAGCTGTATACTCTCTCGGCATGAACAGCTCATCGAATTGGACCATCTTAGCTCAACGAATAGTCCGAGGATTAGGTGTTCGTTCAGGAGAACTCATTCAAGTTAGAGATGATTCTGGGCGAATGGATATCCTTCAAGAAGTGTGCCTAGCGATAGAGCAACAAGGTGCTGTCCCTCAGGTAAACCTCACATCCGTTCCCTACATGGAGCGACTATGGAAAAGCGCACCAGAATCTTATCTTGAAAAATGGGACACTCACCGCCGAGCTTGGCTTGAAAAAACGGATCGCATTCTTGTGCTTGCCGGAGCTGATCCTGACTTAAGCCAACTACCTGAAACCCCGTTTTGGAAGTGGCGTGAAGCAGAGCACAGACTAACCTTGATTGAGGAAGAGAGGCAACTACCTTATTTATTAACGGCCGTTCCCACCCAACGACGTGCCGAGCAGTGCAACCTCTCACTCTTTAAACTTGAATCCCTTCTCAAATCGGCATTATCCGTATCCATTGCTGATTTACAGCGCAAAAGCAGCACTATCTTAAACGCAATTGGCACATCCACATCGCTCAAGCTTTTAACGGGTGTTGATTGTGAATGCACCCTACATCTTGCACCTCAACGAGGCTGGTTAATTGATGATGGTTACATTGATGAGCGCGATCGCAAACGGGGCGCCATTGTCTCTAACTTACCGGCTGGTTCAATTTACACAACAGTTCTTGAAGAAAAAACAAGTGGTTCGTTATTTTTACCTGTTGCGGGTGAAGCGAGAGATGTTCGTTTGACTTTTGAGAACGGCCGTATTCACACGATTGAAGCTCAACATGGTGAAAAAGCGCTGCAAGCATTTTTCGACAACCATTCTGGAGAACCACGCCGAGTTGGCCATATAGGTATTGGCTTCAATCCAGCATTGAAAAAGCCAATCGGATGGACGCTTGTTGATGAACACGTATCAGGATCTTTGTTTATATCATTTGGTGAAAATCGATATATGGGTGGAGAGAATGAATCTTCTTTAAATATCGATTTTGCCATTCCACAAGCAACTCTAGCAGTAAACGGCCGTAATCTTATTGAAGATGGCAATCTACGGGTGTTTTCAGTTTGAAATTCGTACATTTTGACCCACAAATCTGCCTCACAATATTGTATAATGCTTTGTAGCAGAGTGGACAAATGGAAAAAATAGAAAAAGAAATCATCAATTCAAACGGCGCGCCTGCCAAAGAAAAAGATCTCAAAAACCCAGCCTTCTACATCAACCGTGAGTTAAGCAGCATCGAATTTAACCGTCGGGTTTTGAATGAAGCATCAAATTTAGAACACCCTCTTTTAGAGCGTGTTAAATTTATTGCCATTTTTGGTGGCAACATGGATGAGTTCTTCATGGTTCGGGTATCGGGTTTAAAGCAACAAGTAATGCTTGGCATTACTGACAAACCGGCTGATGGCTTAACACCTCGCGAACAGCTGGTCGCTATTCACCGGACGGTCACCCAGCTTTTTGAACAAGCAAACACCAATTGGCAAGAGCTGCATCCGCTTCTCAAAAAAGAAGGGATCATTATTCAAAGATATAGTGAGCTTGGTAAACGCCCTAAAAACAAGCTTCGTGATTACTTTGAAAATGAAATTTTCCCAGTTCTCACGCCTCTCGCTTTTGATCCTGGGCATCCTTTCCCTCATATATCCAACTTAAGCCTCAATCTCGCCGTAGCGCTCCGCGATCCAGTTACGGAAGAACTGCATTTTGCTCGTGTAAAAGTCCCTCCTTCGCTTCCAAGACTGCTCCCCCTCAAGCCATTAGACCCAGATGAACTGTTACCGCCATCTACACAAAAGTTTGTCTGGATTGAGGAAGTGATTGCTGCAAATTTAGATCGACTCTTCCCTGGTTTAGAAATTGTTGCAGCCTCACCTTTCCGTGTCACAAGAAATAATGACATGGAAATTCAGGAAGAAGAAGCAGACGATTTATTGTTAACGATGGAGGAAAATCTCCGCCAACGTCACTTTGGCTCTGTGGTTCGTTTAGAAATTGACGAACGTACACCAAGCAATATTCGCCAAATTCTTCAAAACAATTTGCAAATTGGTGCCAATGATATCTACACAACCAATGGCCCAATTGGATTAAGCAGCTTATGGGAATTGCAACGATTGGAACGCCCTCAACTAAAAGATGAGCCCTTCCAACCCGCCATTCCAACATATCTCAAAAACGGGGAGAATGTCTTTTCGGCATTACAACGTCAAGACATTTTGCTGCATCAACCCTATGACAGCTTTTTGCCTGTTGTGAATTTCATCGAAGCCGCAGCAGAAGACCCTGATGTGCTAGCTATCAAACAGACGTTGTATCGGGTTGGCCCCAACCCTCCTTTAGTTCACGCACTCATCAAGGCGAGAGAAAATGGCAAACAGGTTGCTGTCCTTGTCGAACTAAAAGCCCGCTTTGATGAAGAAAGTAACATTGAATGGGCGCGTGCGTTGGAAAATGTAGGGGTACACGTCACATATGGCCTCATTGGCTTAAAAACGCACTGTAAGCTGGCTTTGGTTGTTCGTCGTGAGCGAGAGGGCATTAGAAGATACATTCACGTTAGCACGGGAAATTACAATTCCATCACTGCCCGTATTTACACGGACATTGGGTTAATCACCTCAAATGAAGACATGGGGGCTGATGCGTCTGAATTATTCAACTATTTAACCGGTTATTCTCGTCAAAAGGAATATCGCAAATTCTTAGTTGCTCCTGTCAATTTACGCGATCGTCTGGTTGAGCTTATTGAACGAGAGATGGCGTTTGGTGAAAACGGCCGTATTCTAATCAAAGCCAACTCAATTGTAGATGCAACCATTATCCGCGCATTGTATAGGGCTTCTCAAGCGGGTGTCCAAATTGATATGGTGATTCGAGGGATTTGCTGCTTACGACCAGGCGTCAAAGGTGTCAGTGAAAATATCCGAGTCATTAGTGTGGTGGGCCGCTTTTTAGAACACAGCCGTATTTACTATTTTGAAAACGGCGGGCAACCAGAACTTTATACAGGGAGTGCAGACTTGATGCCGCGAAATTTGGATCGTCGCGTTGAAATTCTATTCCCAATTGAAAGTCCAAAAATGAAAGCTGAAATTCTCAATAACATTTTGGAAATCCAGCTTAATGACACAGCCCGAGGACACGCTTTGCAATCTGATGGAACATATCGATTGACTTCTGAACTGATAGAAGATGGTGAGATGCCATTTAATAGCCAAATGTGGTTTTTAGAGAGTCGAGAAATGTAGCTCTAAGCAGGAGCACCAACCAAAACAGCTAAGAACCAAACCAAAAAATCATATTTCATTAACTGACTCAGGCTTTCAAATTGGGAGCCTGAGTTTTCTTTTGACATACGGACAGCAATGTATAACACCACAGGTACAACGCCCACACCCACTATCAAGGCATAAATTGGCCGATACAGCTGCATGAAAAAGGGTATTAACATCACCAATATCATTAAACTCAAGAAAATTGTAGACATCAATTTTGCAGGACGTTGTCCCCAAACTGTCGCAATAGTTCGTACATGGTGTTTTAAATCGCCTTCATAATCAGCCAATGTTTTTAAGATTTCACGCCCCAAAATGCCAATAAAAATTGTAGCGGCTAGCCAAAGGGAGGGCTGAATGTTTCCGGCAGCGATGCCGCCAAAAATAGCGCTTAATCCAGAAATGGTGGCAACCAGCATATTGCCTATCAATACCGTGCTTTTTAATCGCCAAGAGTACACATAGAGCAAAGCAATGGACAAAACCGCAATGATGAGTGCTGTTCCTCCAATAAAAGCGGTTAATATAATAGCGATCAATGAAAGGATCGCAGAGAATGCCACCGCTTGTTTTGGTGTAATGAGTCCAGCGGGCAACGGCCGTTTTGGCTGATTAATGCGATCAATTTCAATATCTAAGTAATCATTCCATGCATTTGCTGAAGCTGAAATAAAAACCGTGGCTACCGCTGCCAGCCAAATGTTGCCCCACTCCCCAGTTCGAGCCACATACCCCCCTAAGACAACCATCAATGCACCTGTTAATGATGTCAATGGGCGACTTAACTTATACAAGCCTTTTAGCATCCGATTCCTTCCTCACCTCGTTCCTGAAATTTAGAAATCTACATTTTGGTAAACAGAAAATAAATTCCATCCCCATAATCAATAGAAGAATTTAATGCATCATGATTGACAGAAATTCTTCCATTTACATAAATAACACTTCTTTTCTAAAAAAGATACAATTCATTTATGATTGAAAGTCCGCAAAATCAGCACATCAAATACATTAAGAAAATCAAATCGAGTCGCAAATTCCGTCACACTGAAAAAACCTTTTTAATTGAAGGCGAAAATTGGCTACACGAAGCAATGGCTACTCCTGACGAGTTAAAGGCCATTTTTTATACAGAAGAATGGGTTAATCAAGAAAAAAATCAATCACTACTTCAAGGATCAACCGCTTTTCAATATGTGGTTTCTGATGCTGTTATGAAAGCAATAAGTGATACAACTTCCCCACCAGGCATTGCAGCTTTGATTAAACAACCCAATTTCCAACTCCCCAAGGACTTACTTTTTATTTTAGTGCTTGATGGCATTTCGGATCCGGGGAATTTAGGAACCATTGTACGCACTGCGGCGGCTGCAGGCATTGATGCGCTCTTCCTTTCACCCAACTGTGTTGATATTTATAATCCTAAAGTTGTTCGAAGTTGTGTGGGAACTCTACTAAAATTGCCCTTTTTACAAACAAGTTGGGAAAGAATCAAAGAATTTACAACACAAGTCCCAATTTATGGCTTAGATGCGCAGGCAAATCAAACCTACACGGCGGTTAATTGGCAAAAACCAAGCGCATTGATGGTTGGGAATGAATCAAAGGGATTATCGAAAGAGGGTCGGGAGCTTTTATCTTCAACAATCTCGATTCCAATGGCAAGAAACGTTGAATCATTGAATGCCAGCATGGCTGCTGGCATTGTTCTATTTGAAGCCCTAAGACAGAAAGGGCTCAATTAATTACCGCTTTTTAAAATTAAATTGAATAGTAAATGTTGAATTAGGATTTTTCTGGCTAAGGCTTTCTTTGTACGTAAACGGCCGTCCACATTCAGGACAACGGCCGTTTAATCGCATGAAATCAATATCAAATGGAATTCCGAAAGAGTTGACAATCAGCTTTCGCATTTCATCAACCCAAGGCAGCTGAAGCTGATTGGATTTCATGCGATTCACAGCCTTTTCTAAAACCAACTCTCCGTGTAACACCCGATAACCCGCCAAAAAATAGCTACATCGCCCACAACCGGCAAAATTTGCAACCATCTTGTTAAAGGGGTAAGACATTTTGCGTGATTTTATTTTATGCTTTTTGCTATCTTCAGGTTCCAAATTAGCACTGCTTTCTTGTGGTTTCTTATCCTCAACTTGAGGCTTTCCACTTAATTCAGTACCCTTCAATTCCGGTGTGGCATCAGCGTCGGATTTAACTTCTTCAGCCTTATCATCTTTTATTTCTTGAACTTCATCATCATTTTCTGGAGGTGATTCATTCGATTCAGAAGATTCAACTAGATTTTGTGAATCATCAGTCTCCACCAGTGGTTTTTCTGATTTTTCAGTGGCTTTACCATCATTTGGAGCTTCCTCATCCGGTTGCATCCAATCTGGCATATCTTCAAGTTCAATATTGGTATCTGGTTTACTTGGGGAAAGATCAGATTCCGTGGGTTTAGCAAGTTCGCTTTCATCCACAACCGCTGGCTGCGGCGGGGTTTCCTGTTGAGACGGTTGATCTGAGTTATTTACAGCTTGTTCTTCTGTCTCTGAATTTTCATTTGGTGTTGAGTTCTCTTCTTGGTTCACAATTTCGGATTCTAACGGGGATCATTAATATGTCAACTTCTAAGTTGCATCTTAGAATCTTATTCTGTACAAATCTTTAAAACAAATGTCTTTAAAATCAATATTTAAAAGTCCAAGTGATCACTTACATTGCGTAAGCATGTCATATTCTGCGAAAAATTATGAATAATTTGTTTGTGAAGCCTCAATATATTTATGAACTATTTGAGAAATGGAAAACGGCCGTTTCTGAATCAAATCTTTCTTCTCCGCCTCGTTACGAGGGTCAAAATCATCGAATTACAAATATCGTTGACCACACAGCCAAAGTAATCGAGGGAAGTTGTTTTATCGCTCGGGTTGGAACAAACATTGATGGGCATATTTACATCCCAAAGGCAATCGAAAATGGAGCCGTATTCCTTGTAGGACAACGCCAAGTTGAAGCATTGCCGCAACCTATTCCAGAGAATGTGACCTATTTGCAAGTAGAAAACAGCTCCGAAACATATGCGTGGTTATCTGCTGCGTGGTTTGGCTTCCCCAGTCATCAAATGACCGTTATTGGTGTTACAGGAACCGATGGGAAGACAACCACCACGAACTTTCTTCACCAAATTTTGCAATCTGCTGGTATCCAAACCGGTTTATTAAGCACGCTAAAAGCGCAAATAGGTACTCAAGAAGAGCCGTTAGCTTTGCATGTGACGACACCTGAAGCACCTATTATTCAATCATACTTACGTCGGATGGTTGAAGCAGGTATGACGCACTGCATTTTAGAAACAACCTCTCATGCACTTGCGCAGCACCGCGTAACGGCCGTTGCATACGATATTGCAATTGTCACTAACATCACCCATGAGCATCTTGATTATCATGGGTCCCATGAAGCGTATATTGAAGC
>JANQSK010000058.1 GCA_028284105.1 Anaerolineae bacterium | reverse complement strand
GAGTCACCAATTAAGAAGTAGCCTGGACCCGCTAATTGGGTTGATTGATAAGAATAGTCACGAATAATGCGAACGGAATCTTTTACCAAGGTGGCATTTTCTAACAGCTTGCTGGTCATCGGAATTTTCTTGACCGTTTCAGCAAAAAAGTCTTCCCACTCTTGATCTTTACCCTTCATCCGCTTCATTTGAGGAATGGGCATCACCAAACCGACGCTTGTATTTTCACGCATCGGCAAATGCCACGCCCAGCTTGTGTCTTCGGCATCTTCTAAAGAAGAGATAAAGGTTACAGGAGGTACTGTGCCGATATCTTCACGGGGGTGGGTTTCACCATCGTAATCAACATAGTCTGAATTGTCATAGTATCCCCAAACGGCCATATATTTGAAAGTTTCATCCATCTTACGAACGCCAAGTTGACGTCCGATCACGGCGTTTTGACCGCTGGCATCGACAACAAAACGGCATTTGATGCTGCCCGCTTCACCGTCATTCACATTGCGGTAATTCACAATGACTTCTTCTTCGTTGTCAAAGTTGGCATTGAGTACAGCGATATTCTCAAATACGGCCGCGCCTTTTTCCTTGGCATTTTCCAATAAGATATGGTCAAAGCGATCCCGCTCTACGTGCATTGCTGCACGTGTGTAACCAAAATCTTTGAACGTATGGCCACGAATGGTGCCTTTCCAATACGCCATCCCGCCCGCTTTCTTAATAAAGCCTTCTTGTTCAATTTTTTCAGAAACACCAGCTTTATCGGTAAATTTCCAAAAATCTGGGATGAGGCTTTCGCCAACTGCGTAACGAGGATGTTCTTGTTTATCAAATACGACGACGCAGTGACCTTTTTGTGAAAGATAGGTCCCTAGCAAACTTCCCGCAGGACCACCACCAACGACGACGACATCACATTGTGTGGGTATGTTCATATTGCAAATCTCCTGTTGTCTAAATGTTTTGTACGATGTACAGGTGACATAGTGAACCTCTGCTTTGTAAAACGACTTCAACATTGGTACGTTTCACACTGCTTTGTGCCACCGTTGATGTTATGAAGATTACATATTATTCAAACAATTTCTCATCTGGTTCTATGATTTCTGATCAAAATCGCCTGCTTAATATGAAAAGAAATAATCATCTATCACACATAACATTTTCAGTTTATACAAAAGTAGACTGAGCTTCCACGCTTGCCATTCCTCATTGCTGAAAATTTGAATCAATCTCGCAACAAGAAAATGACTTGGGAAGATAATTTATTAATTTCGCTTACTCAAAGATGGACGATCAACCTATCGTTTTATCTAAAGCCGCTTGTAATTTGTTGGCTAGCACTTTGACATTAGGGTCTATGAGCATGCCAAGATGATCACCGGGGATCATGTGGCTTTCGACGCCCCCTTTGATAACAGCCCCCCATCCAAGCTGAGGTGAGGCTGAGCGATTAAGTGGATTACGATATCCCTTGCTTGATTGGAAGAGGTACGCTGTTCCGGGATATGCCTGAGGGATGTACAAACGGATGGACCGATCGTTGGTTCTGACAAAGCGCAATCGATGTTCATCAAGATTAAATCGTGACCAAAAATCACCACCTGCTTGTGGCTGATTTGATTGATGAACTTCGACAGGTTTTTTCTTTTGTGGCGGTGGCGCGGCTTTTTGTCTTACCTTCTTTGCCAAGCTATTGGCCTTACGAAAACCAACGCGCGTCACATAACCTATGCCACGCTCATTCAATGAGCGCATTCCTGAACGAATAAAATATTCCAGCCGAAACGCTTTATCACGCACTGCAAGAAATGTTTTGTCGGTTTGCGCTTTATTCATCCCACGTAAAGCGGCGTATCGATGAACGGCCGTTTTGATCAAAGCATATTGTGGATTTTGAGCCGGTGTATCAATAATGGCTAAGAACTCCACCTCATGACCAGCCTGAACGAGTTGATACGCCATGTTAAAGGCAATCATGCCACCCCAAGAGTATCCCGTAATTCTGTACGGCCCTTCAGGTTGTATTTCACGCATCACATCAACAAAATAGCTTGCCCCTTCTTCAATCGATTGGAACGGTTTCCCTTCTTCGTCATCAACACCCGGAAGTTGAAAAGCGACAACACGTAAATCGTCACTTAGTAACCCCATCAGGGCATCAAGCCGAATGAGGCTACCACCAGCCCCTGGGACAAAGAACAGTGCTTGACTACCCGCTTTGCCAGGCTTCATGGTGACCGTTTTGCTCCAAACCCGACCTTCTGATTTAGCACGCATGGTCTCAACCATTTGAGCCACGGTTTTGGCTTCCAAAAGGGTGGATAAGGGAAGCTTTTGTCCCATCACTTCTTGGACACGCAAAAATAGTTTAGAAGCTAAGAAAGAGCTACCACCGCTGTCAAAGAAGTCATCATGGATACCAATTTGCTGCATGCCCAGCACTTCTTCCCACAAACGCGCCATTTGATTTTCCATCGCGTCACGAGGAGCCTCAAAATCAGGACGACTGTTACTCTCAACGGCCGTATCATCTGCAACCGCTAAATTCAAAGGCTCAACAAAGGTGAGGTTCAAAGGCTGGCTGCTATCTTCTAAAAAGGCATCGATGAGCGCGACGAAGTTATCGGCCGTTTCTTGACGCTGTTCTGGTGTAAAAAGGTCATCATGAAAATCAAGGTGAACGAGAAAACGGCCGTTGTCCATATATTGATGGATGTGACAGGCAAAGCTTTCACTTCCAAAGCCGGGATGGAATTTACGAAACCCAACAGGAATCCCGTCGAGCGTCATCTCTGGCACTTGATGCATGTTAAACATCACATCAAATGTTTCACCCGGCAGAGAGAGCGCAGACCCATATTGAGCCTGAGGCATCGTTGAGCGTGTCTCTTTCCGTATTTTTTTAATAACGGTATCAAAGGTCTCTTCTTCCCCTAACACGAGCTGAAGGGGACACATCTCCATAAAGAGACC
>JANQSK010000051.1 GCA_028284105.1 Anaerolineae bacterium | reverse complement strand
TGATAAGCAGCGAGTACAGTGCGATAAAGTTCTGGCTTTGGTAATAGACGCACTGTAATCTCCAATGCAATGCCAAATAGCCCCTCTGGGCCAATAAAAAGGCCAATACAATCAGGGCCAACCCCCATCCCTTCGTGGCTTTCTCCCCCCATCTCTACGATTTCACCATCCGGCAACACAACGCGCAATCCTAAGACGTGATTACTCGTCATCCCATATTTTAGGCAGTGCGCACCACCTGAATTAAACGCTACATTCCCCCCTATTGTGCATATCGATTGGCTTGAAGGATCGGGTGCGTAATAAAGTCCATATGGTTCAACTGCTTTACTTATCTTTAGGTTGACAACACCGGGCTGAACAACGGCCGTTTTTTGCTCTGGGTCAATCTTTAAAATTTTATTCAAGCGATTTAGAGCAATGACAACCCCATCTTGAATAGGTAACGAGCCACCAGATAAGCTTGTACCGCTCCCACGAGCTACAAAAGGCACATTCGCTTCATGACAAAGCTTAACCGTTGCTACCACTTCCTCTTCTGTTTCTGGAAGAACGACGGCTCCCGGTTTAGCATGAAATGCAGTTAACGCATCTGACTCATAAGGCAGCAATTCAACATCTCTTGTTAGCAAACGATTATCAGGAAAAATCTGACTCAATTTTTGATAAAAAAGGTCTTTTTTCATTGACAATTTCCAATACCCCAAAATCGAATAATAGGAGTATAAACCTCTCGATTAAAATCAGCACATCTATTTGACTAAACATAAAATCCACCGTAATATGTCAACTCATATAAAGAGAATAGAATCAACAACAAAACGAATAACATAGAGCTAATTGGTATTAGTCTTAAGCTCTTATGGAGGAGTTCGATGTGACTGAATTCAAATTTGAAGTTTGGCCAACAGAATTTCGATCAATCAATCAATATTTTGGCACAAACCCCACCTACTACGGACAGTTTGGTTTGCCTGGACACGAAGGTTTAGACATTATGGCGCCAATGAGCAGCAAGATTTTTGCTGTTGCTCCTGGACAAGTGACGCGAGTCCGAACAAATCCAAATGGTCACAACTATGGAATCCACGTTCAAGTCAATCACATTGAAGGGTATCAAACAGTTTATGCTCATTTAAAAGAAGCCCATGTCAGGGTTGGACAACGCGTCAATGCAGGCCATGTTGTCGGCTTAGCCAATAATACAGGCAACAGCTTTGGTTCCCATCTACATCTAACGCTTAAAAAACAAAATGCTCAGTACAAAGATTGGCCACACAATATATTTGATCCAACACCATTTTTACTTCCTCTTCTTGGCATCATTCGACCAGCTGGCCCTTATACGGAAGGGTATGCTTTTACAAGTGGAATCACCATTTTAGGGGAGTTGGCTCAAGTCGCTTCAGAAGGTATCAATCTACGGGCAACGCCAAGCATTTACGGCCGTTTAATTGATCTCGTTCCCGGCGGCACTATTATGATTATCAATGGGAATGCGCGTGGCCAATACACTCCTGTCCTTGTACCTACCGTTTCTCTACCGAGCAGCCCAGAGCCAGAGCCAGAGCCGCCAAGCCCACCACCACCGCCGATTGACAACACGGCCGTAAATGGCTGGGGATACTCACCTTACTTACAACGCAATGGAGATACGGCCGTTGTGGGACGTTACGGAATCAATCTACGTGCCAAACCAGACCGAACGAGCCAAAATATTGGGCTTGTAACGGGCGGTAGCACCGTCACCATAACTGGTGAACAGAGTGGCCAATATATTCCCGTTCGTGTACGGCGACAGGATTTTTCAGGACCGATCAATATTCCTGATGACGTAATTCCCCCACCTATTGATACAGAGCCGCCAACAAATACGACGCTAGGATGGGCATTTTCAAGCAATCTAACAATAAGTGGCGTCAATGTCACTTCAGGTCGTTTTGGAACCAACCTGCGTGCAAAACCTAATCGTTTTGGCGCAATCGTAGCTTTATTCCCTGAAGGGACCACAGGAACCGTGGCTGGTGAGAATCGCGGGGAATATACACCTATCCGAGTCGATCGATCCAAGCTCTTAAACATCACCTCACCAGAACCCGCTGTTGAGATGCCAGATCCTTTACCTGGAGGAGCACCACCGTCTGTCCCTGAACCTATTCATGACACAACGCCGGGATGGGCTTTTAAAGCGGCCGTAACGATTGAAGGCAGCACTGCCTTTGCAGGAACCTACGGCATTAATTTACGCGATGCACCACGCAGGAACGGTGAAAATCTTGGCTTTGTTCCACCCAATCAACCGATGATCATTACTGGCTCAACACAAGGCGAATATGTCCCTGTGCGAGTCGATGACGATATTTTAGTAAAACCGTTTGATCCTGCGGATCCAGGACCATCATCACCTATTCGCACCATCAACCCACCCATTAATAATCCAGAGCCTCAACCTCTTGGACACGCACGCATTGGCCTTCATGCTTCGGCAGACCCCGGCATCACCGATGCAGAGGTTGAAGAGTTTAAAAAGATGCGACCAGGAATGATCAAAGTGCTTTCATTCCATGATCCAGCAGGGGTTCGCAAATTAGTACAAAATCATCCGAATGCAAGCTGGGTGGTCCGAGCCTTTCTAGACTTCCGTTCGAATAGCGGGGTTCGAAACATTGGCCCCGCCCAATTTGTTAATGACACAATCAATGATGTTCGACGAACACTCGAAATTATCGGCAGTGGTAAAAATGTCGTTGTCGAGCTGCATAATGAGCCCAATTTGGTTCCTGAGGGATTAAGTGGGGCTTGGCAAGATGGCTCAACCTTTGCTGATTGGTGGATAGATGTGCTCAATCGATATCGTCAGGCTATTCCCAATATGAGGTTTATTTATCCCGGTTTGTCGCCAGGAGCAGATGTGAGCGGCATCAAGCAGGATCATATTCGTTTTATTGAAGCGAGTCGTCGTGCTGTTGAAGCAGCAGATGGGCTTGGAATCCACACCTATTGGTCCAATGTTTATCCCATGTCAAAAGCACTAGATGTATTAGATGATTACATCAGCCGTTTCCGATACAAGCCTATTTGGATTACGGAGGCAAGCAATAACAAAGCTGGAACCTCAACATTCCGTAAGGCTCAGCAATATCTGGACTTCTGGAATGAGATTCAGAAGCGGCCCACAGTTCAAGGGGTTACCTATTTTGTCGCTTCAGCGTCAAATCCCGAATTTGCAGAAGAAGTTTGGGTCGGGCGTGGCATTGGTGCCCGGGTAGGTAGAAGGTAAATCATTTGCCTCTAGCAGTTCATACGCTAGGGGCTTTTTTATTTTTTGCCAGCAATGACAACGACATATTCTCCACGTGGCTCATTTTCTCTGAAATGAGTAATCAACTCTGATAGGTGTCCCCGTTGAATAGATTCATACAGTTTGGTTAACTCATTACAAACGGCCGTTTCTCTATCACCAAGAACGCTAAGCGCATCTTCTAAAAACGCAACCAATCGGTAAGGACTTTCATAAAACACAAGAGAATGCGGAGATTCCGCATCTACCTCAATAAAGCGTTTCCGCTTGCCTGACTTGCGGGGTGGGAATCCTCGAAATGTGAAAGCGTGGGCAGGGAGTCCTGACAAAACAACCGCCATTGCAACAGCCGTAGCCCCAGGAATCATCGTTACTTCTAATTTGTTATCAATGGCTTTACGAACGGCCGTATATCCAGGGTCAGAGATACCCGGTGTGCCCGCATCAGAAACAATAGCAACTGATTGTCCTTCTTCTAACAACCGAATAATCTTATCGCTAACCTGCTGTTCATTATGCTCATGAAAGGACATTTGACGCGTTTTAATTTCAAAATGTTGCAAAAGACGTCCTGTTTTTCGAGTATCTTCACTTGCAACCACATCAACAGTACGCAAGGTTTCCAAGGCACGTAAGGTGATATCCTGTAAATTTCCTATGGGTGTGGCAACGAGAAATAACATAGACGCTGTATGACCTTTATTCTAATTCATGAAGCACAAGAGCTGAGGCAACAATAGCCGCTGTTTCAGTTCGTAAAATACGTGAGCCAAGCGTAATAATTTGAATGCCTTTTTCTCTTAACTGTTCAATTTCATGTTCAGCCCATCCCCCTTCTGGTCCAATAAGAACAGCAACTTTTTGCGCATGTTCATTGTTTTTTAGGGTAGCCTTTAAAGGCAAGCCATCGTTGCCTTCCCACATCACCAACACCAGATCATAGTTTGCCAATTGTGTTAGCAGCGTTTTGAAAGACACGGCCGTTTCCAGCTTAGGGATACGTCCTCGTTGCGCTTGTTCAGCCGCTTCTGCCAAGATCGTTTCCCATCGCTTCCGCTTATTGGCTTTCATTTCCGTTGATTGAACTAAAGTTCGCTTTGTGACTACTGGGACAAAAGTGGACACGCCAATTTCTGTTCCTTTTTGCAACACCATCTCAAACTTATCACGCTTGAGAAAGCTCTGATAAAGTGTTAGTTCGATTGTGGGCTCACCTGTTGCAGTTTGTCGGTTTGTGATTTTGCCTATGACATTATCTCGCGTAACGGCCGTTAACTCGACCTCATACATCAAGCCAGCATTATCTAAGACCAAAACAGAATCACCAGCGCTCATACGAAGCACAACTCGAATTTGACGTGCTTGTTCAGGGGGAAAAACAATATCTTCAGGTGCAATGTAGTCAGGCGATATAAAAAATCGATGCACTATATTTTCCCTTTATGGACACAACAAACAAGCTCACCCTCAAAAAGAAGCTCTGTAATTGGCCAATCATGTCCCTCTACCAACTTTTGCATAAATTCTCGATAGCGATTGGTCAGGTTTCGCCCCCCATGTGTACTCACCGTTGGGTAAGACAGCACAAGCCATTCAGCTTGAATGCTTTCAAGTAACGGCCGTTCTTGTCCTGGATAATTTCTTGCGAACCGAGGCATTTCCTTTAAAAACAGAGCAACATCAGCTTGTTCAGTTATGGGTTCTAGGGCAACGTCTTGTACTTTTGCTAGGGGCGCTAACCCCTGAAGCTCAAAATAATGGTTGATGAATGAAATGCGTGGCTCATGAATATCGTAGGCGAAAAACTGAGTCGAAATTGGCAAACCCATCCACAAGAATGCCAATGGATTCAGCGCACAGGCAATATCCATTACCCTCTGAGGTTTTCCAGTGATCTCCCAAATCTGCTCGTAGAACGCTTCCATGATCGGCACGCGCTCACGATTTGAAAGATGATCATTTAGGATATCAAGACAAAGTTGTTTAATCTCGTCTGAATCCCCTCTTTGAAAAGCCTCTTCAAGAGAAACAGCCATTGTCTGATAATCAGGGTCCCCAAGGTACGGCGCCATGATACTGTGCAATCTTTTACGAACGGCCTTGATAGCAGCTTTTGGTTTTTTATGCTGCTTCAAAGCCGTTTGCGCCAAATCGCGAATTGTGTCTTCGCTGGTGTCTTTATATTTTTTTGATTGTTTAATGGCAGTAATAACGGCCGTTAAATTATCATCAGCACTCATATCATGTGGCTGTTCGCTTGAGCGCTACAATTTGATCACCTTCT
>JANQSK010000044.1 GCA_028284105.1 Anaerolineae bacterium | reverse complement strand
GAGTATTGTAATGGATCTGTGGATACTAAATATGGGGCCATGCGTGCTGCCAATGGATTCCCTGAACCATACAATATTAAAACTTGGTTTGTTGGGAATGAACAGTTTGGTAACTGGCAAGACGGACATGTTGATGCAGAAACCTATGCCCATCGCTATCTCGAATATTCAAAGGCAATGCTAGCCGTTGATCCCGATCTTTATTTACCGGCCGTTGGGGTACCTAGCGACCAATATAGTCATTGGAATGAACGGGTGCTAAACATAGGCGGGCAAAATATAGATGTCTTGAGTTTCCATTGGTATTCAATTCGAACCATGCGCTGGGAAAATCCACCGCCTGTTGAAGATTTGGTTTTATCTCAGCTCGCTGCTAGTCACGAGATTGATTTAATCTTGCAAAAAACGATTG
Organism: Anaerolineae bacterium; assembly: GCA_028284105.1. Lineage (GTDB taxonomy): Bacteria > Chloroflexota > Anaerolineae > Promineifilales > Promineifilaceae > QQUD01. The sequence continues at coordinate 9,732 of JANQSK010000044.1, read as the reverse complement.
AAATTAGTAAACAAACTTCAAATCCCTCCATTCCTATAGCCTTTGATGAATGGAACACCTATTTACGTGCGAAGCCTCCTCTATTTATTGAAGAATACAATTTAGCCGACGGTCTATATACGGGTGGGGTCATGAATGCCGTGCTGCGGTATTGTGCAGATGTTCATATGTCTGCGCCGTTTAATTTTACAAATGTGATGGGGAACTATCGGATCACCCAAGGGGCCGTTTGGGCGACGCCATCTACGTTGGTGCTTGATCTGTTTACTCGTTTTCGGGGTTCAGAGGCAGTTAACTGCCAAGTAACACAAACACCGACGTTTAACAGTCCTGAAATTGGGCAGCAGTTTGCCTATTCAGACGTGCCTACCATCGATGCAGCTGCCACAATGGATCGTGAGAGTGGGCTTTTGTATCTCTCTGTTGTGAATAACGATCTCAAGGAATCAGCTCAAATTACATTAGGAGGGCTTAAACGAGATGGTGTGGGAACGCTTTATTGCGTAACGGCCGTTTCTGGCACAGCACTAAACACAGAGGCAGAACCTAATGCAGTTCGAATTGAAGAAACAGTTTGGGATGAAGAAGCAACCATTCTACAAGTACCAGCTTTAAGCTTTACCATGGCTGTGATTCCTGTGAATTAAAAATGAGGTGATATGAAAGTTGGTGTAGTTGGGATTGGTACGATGGGATTTTTAGCTGCGAAGCTTCTTGTGGATGCAGGTGAGTCTGTTTTTGTATTTGATGTTAGCCTGAATGCTTTGAAAAAAGCTGAGGAGATGGGCGCAACGGCCGTAAAAACCCCTAAAGAAATAGCCAGCCATTGTGACATTATCATTCTGATCTTGCCAGGCCCTCCCCAAATCAAAAGCACCATCACTGGACCTGATGGCTTACTCCTCGCAGCTAAATCTGAACAAATCATCATTGATATGAGCACCTCCTCACCTACAACAACAGAGGAAATGGCAAAAGCAGCATCACACCATCAAGTCCACGTGGTAGATGCACCCATTTTGGGAAGACCAAGTGCAGTAGGGAATTGGGTCTTACCTACTGGTGGTGAGCAAGAGACGATCAATCGAGCTGCTCCGATTTTAGAAAAATTAGGCACAATCGTTCCTGTTGGCGGCGTTGGGGCGGGTCATACTCTTAAATTGCTCAACGCGCTGATGTTTTCAGCCATTAATGTCATGACGGCCGAAATGATGGCCATTGCTCAAAAGTCACCTATCGATCCCTCTGTCCTCTATCAAACCATAGCTGGAAGTTCTGCTGCGACGGTTAGTGGGCTCTTCAAAGAGGTAGGCCGGAAAATCATTGAACGGGATTTTAGCCCCACCTTCCCAATTGACCTGCTGTGTAAGGATAATGGTTTAGCGGTACAAATGGCTCAAGAACTGGGAGCCAATCCAATCATTGCAACGGCCGTTCAGCGAATGAATGAAAAAACTCAGGACCTTGGATTCGGTTCAGAAGATACCAGTGCGCTCATTAAATATTACGAGGGTTTGAGTTAGAACAAGAAAAGAGAAGAGAGAAGAGAGAAAAGAACGAAAATATGAGGGGATTTTATGCAAACAGTTGACCTTGATTATGGCGATGGCTTGATGTCTATCGACTTACCAGATAGTGCTACGATTGTGAAGTATGGTGAAACGTTTACCGACCCTCCGGAAGTTGATCCCTTTAATGCAACACGGCAAGCCTTAGAAAACCCACTTGGCACAAAGTCACTCCGTGAATTAGCCAAAGCAGGCGATAGAGTCGTTATATCTTTCCCAGATCAGGTCAAAGGTGGGGCACATGCCAAAGCCCATCGCCGCGTTTGTATACCAATCATTGTTGAGATTTTGCAGGAAGCGGGTGTTCGTCTTGAAGATATTCATCTTATTTGCGCTGTAGGGCTTCATCGCCACAACACGTATCATGAGCTAAGAGGTTATCTTGGGGCAGATATTGTTGATACATTTTGGCCGGACAGGCTTCATATGCACGATGCTGAAGATCCAAAAGGGATTGTTGATCTTGGCCAAGACGAGATGGGAAATCATGTAACTTGTTCAAAGCTTCTAGCTGAAGCTGACCTCCCCATACTCATTGGTCATGTGCAAGGAAACCCTTATGGTGGTTACAGCGGCGGGTATAAAATGGCTGTCACCGGAACAACGAGTTGGAAGTCCATTCAAAGCCATCATAATCCCGAAACGATGCATCGGCATGATTTTATCCCCGCCTCAACCAAATCACAGATGCGTGAAAAGTTTGATTCAATTGGTCAAACCATGGAGGAACGAATTGGCAAAAAGTTTTTCGCAGTAGATGCCGTTGTGGGTACGTTCGCTCAAGTATTAGGTGTTTTCGCAGGCAATATTGGAGAAGTACAAAAAGCAAGCTGGCCTTTAGCTAAGCGGCGAACAGATATCGAAATGTCAGAAACAGAACCTTATGACGTGCTTGTTTATGGGTTACCACGTGCTTTTCATTACGGCCCCGGTATGGGAACAAATCCTTTACTGATGCTACAAGCAATTGCGGCACAAATGACGCGAGTCTATGGCGTATTCAGGCCAGGTGGCGTCATCATTGCCCCATCTATTTGCGACGGTTGGTTTAATGAGCTTTGGTTCCCCTCTTATGAAAAATGCTACAAACGGCTTCATTCCCTCACCCGCTTTGGAGAAATTTTTCGATATGCGGATGAATTAGGGAGTGATCCTGATGCCATATTTAAATACCGTTTCCATTATGCCTATCATCCAGGACATCCTCTATCCATGATTTCTATGGGTGCAATTGCGCACCAACAAACCAGTGCTGTGTTTATTCCAGGTGCAAAAGAACCCGGATATGCACGCGGCATGGGGTGTGTGCCTACCAAAGATTTTAATGAAGCAATGCGCCGTACTGAAATTATCTTAGGAAGAAAACCACGAATTCTGGTGATACCAGATGCTTTTCGATCGGCTGGGGTTCATTTGTATTTGAAAGGAGGAGTTGATTAGCATTTCAGCTCACTTCGTTCATCAGCATTTCAGCCTATCAGCTTGTTTTTGTTACTGAAATGCTGACGGGCTGACTAGCTGAAATGCTCAAAATCATGAAAGCTATTGTTTACACAAACCCTCATGAAATGTCCTACTTGGATCAGCCTTCACAGCCTCTAAGTGAAAATGAAGTGCGCGTACAGATTGAAGCAGCTGGCATCTGTGGCTCTGATATGCACGCGTATCATGGTCATGATCAACGTCGGCAGCCCCCTTTGATTTTAGGGCATGAGGCGGCTGGGTACATAATGGAAGGATTAAATTCTGGCCAACGGGTGGCATTAAACCCATTAATTACTTGCGAAAAATGCGCCTATTGTTTTGCCGGACGAAGCAATCTTTGTGAAAACAGGACCATGATTGGCATGACTCGTCCTGGTGCAATGGCACAAGAGGTCACAATACCCTATGATTTTGTTTTGCCCATTCCAGATAAGCTAAGTTCAGTTGCGGCTTCACTGATGGAACCTACAGGGTGTGCATGGCACGCAGTTGAATTAGTAGAAAGTGTTCAAAAACGGCCGTTTTCTCAAAGCCGTATCCTCATTATTGGTGCTGGGGCAATTGGAATTTTGTTGGCACTTATTTCAAAACACAAAGGCAGCCAAGAAATCATCTTAATGGATACCAACCCACTCCGTCGAAAAACAGCCACTCAAATTCAGGTTGGAGAGGCTGTTGATCCCAGAAAAAATCATTTTTTGAATCAGTTCGACATTGTATTTGATGCGGTTGGCTCTGAACTCACTCGAAAAACGGCCGTTGAAGCAATTAAACCTGGTGGTGTGATTTTGCATATAGGGTTACAGGAGCCAGGTGGTGAATTTGACGCTAGAAAGATCACATTAGATGAGATTGTGTTTCTAGGAAGTTACACCTATACGAAAAATGATTTGCAAAATTCGCTAGATGCCCTTCATCTGGGGCATCTAGGTGATTTGAGCTGGGTTGAAGAACGGCCGTTATCTGAAGGAGCACAAGCCTTTGCCGATTTAGACAGCGGACGAACTGCCGCAGCTAAGATTGTTCTAATCCCCTAAAAGGAATCTGATGGGAATGTTGACACCTGGTAAATTGCGAGGATTACAAACAACCTCTAACCCCCAAAATATTTTTACGATTTTGGCAATTGATCATGGTGCATCATTAGCAGCGACTATATCCCCTAGCAATCCTGAATCTGTTTCTTATACGACAATGTCTGAATTAAAAGCAGAGATGATGCATGCTCTCTCTTCGTCAGCCAGTGCTGTGTTAATTGATCCAGTTTATGGATTAGCCCCTGCTATTTTGAGCGGTAATTTAGCAAGCGAAAGTGGATTGCTTTTGGCAGTTGAAGATGGCGATTATGCAAGTGTAGAACGGAAGGCTCAGCTTTTTGAAAATTGGAGCGTCCGTCAGGCTAAGTTGGCAGGTGCCAACGCGATAAAATGCTTTTTCTACTATCATCCTGATGATACGGCCGTTGCTGCTCATCAAGAGCAATTCGTGAAAATGTTGGTGAGTGAATGCCATAAATATGATCTCCCCCTCTTTGCTGAGCCATTAAGCTACAACATCACGCCAGATAGCCGTTCTAAGGTAGTCATTGAAACGGCTAAAAGAATCAGTGCCTTAGGTATAGATATTTTAAAAGTTGAATTCCCAGTTGATTCAAATGCCCAGCCCGATGAACATCTGTGGCAAGCTGCATGTGAAGAATTAACGGCCGTTTGCCAAGCGCCTTGGGCATTGCTAAGTGCAGGCGTTGACTTTGACACTTTTGCGCGTCAAGTCAAAGTGGCTTGTCAGGCTGGTGCTTCTGGTTACTTGGTTGGGAGAGCCGTCTGGAAAGAAGGTGTCACCCTAAAGAAAGATGAACGACGCCATTTCTGGAAGAACGTCACGCAGCAGCGCCTCGAAAAATTATCGGCCATCGCCACCCAATATGGAAAACCATGGACCGAGTTTTATCCTTTAGCTAAAACAGTTCCACCTATGGGTTGGCATCAAGCATGAATAAGTGAATGAGAAGATGAGCGATAAGACAATCTCAATACGCACAGAAAAAAAGATGAAAGAGATGCTGGCCATCCCAAAAGGCAAGTTGCGAGTAGTAATTGACACAGATGCAAAAAATGAGGTGGATGATCAATATGCCTTGACGTGGGCACTTTTATCGCAAGATCAGCTGGAAATTGAAGGGATGTATGCGGCCCCCTATTCTCGTTTATTTCATCAATTCCCCTTGATCAAGGCATATGAACAAATTAAGAATGACCAATTGGGGACTGTGATTGATGGTGAAAATGTAAGCTGGGGTGGCAGCTATCATGATTGGGTTCGACGATTATTAGCAGAAGGCAAAGACCCTACAAAAGTGAAGTTTATTTCTCCTTCTGAGGGAATGGAGAATAGCTATCAGGAAATCGTTAAGATCATCAATTTAATCCCTGTGGATTATGAGGGTGAAGTTTTACATGGCGCCCCCCAATTTCTTGAGAGCTTAGAACGCCCTGTTCAGAGCGAAGCTGTTGACCATTTAATTGAGCGAGCGATGGCTGATGATAAACGGCCGTTATACGTCATCGCTCTAGCTGCTTTAACCAATATCGCGTCAGCAATTTTGCTTGAACCAAGAATCAAAGAAAAGATCGTCGTGGTTTGGACAGCTGCTTATCCATCCCTTTCTCCACTTTCAAATCGTGCTTCAATGAACCTCGTTCAAGATATTGTGGCTTCTCAATTTTTATTTGAGTGTGGTGTGCCCCATGTTTATTTACCAGGATTTTATATTGGTGCCCAACTATCACTCTCATTGCCAGACGTTGAACGCTGGGTCAAAGGCAAAGGTGAAATAGGTGATTTCCTGTATGACCTCTATATCAACAATCCAATATATGCTCAAAGAGGTATTCGAGAACATTTTGGTCGTACGTGGATTGCCTGGGACCTGATTAATATTGCTTGGTTGCTCAATCCGGAATGGGTCCCCACCCAACTATTTCAATCACCCCAATTAGATGACAACCTGTGTTGGGTCCATAATTCGTCAGAACATTTAATGCGTGAGGCAGTAGGGATTAATCGCGACGCTATATTTAGAGATTTTTTCAAAAAGCTTCATATTGCTAGCCAAGGTAGAGAATAATGTCAATCCAATTCCCTGAATTATCTGAAGAAAAAATGAAACAGATGCTTGCTTTACCTTCGGGTAAGTTACGCGTGGTCATTGATACAGATACCCATAATGAAATTGATGATCAATATGCATTAGCATGGGCTTTGCTCTCACAAGATCGGCTTGAAATCGAGGGTGTTTATGCGGCACCTTACTCTTTTGCCCACCACCAAGCCCCTTTATTAGAAGCGTACCAGCAAGTGACCAGCGGCATAGTGGGAGAAGGTAAAGCGGTCACGATTGTTGGTAGTTATCACAACTGGGCTCAAAACCTCATCAATGCAGGAACGCTCCCAAAAGATATTCCATTTGTCTCTCCAGCTGAGGGCATGGAACTGAGTTTTGAAGAAATTTGCAAAGTCTTTTCTTTAATGGACGAGGAGTCCACAGGGAAAGTGTTTCGTGGTACACCTGGGTATTTATCGTCGCAGGATACACCGGTTCGGAGTGAAGCAGTTGATCATTTAATTGAACGGGCGATGGTTGATGATGAACGGCCGTTATACGTTATTGGCATTGGCGCCGCTACAAATATCGCGGCAGCCATATTGACCGAGCCTCGAATTATTGAGCGCATTGTTGTGGTCTGGACCTCTGCCTATCCAACTTTTAGCAATCTGAGCAATCATGCCTCATTAAACTTTATGCAGGATTTAATGGCCTCCCGACTCTTATTTGATTGTGGTGTACCGCATGTGTATTTGCCAGGTTTTTATTTAGGGGCTCAGCTCACGCTAACCTTGCCTGATATGGAAACCTGGGTCAAAGGAAAAGGCAAGATTGGAGATTATTTGCATCATTTATACACAAATAATCCCATTCATTACCAACGAGGAATTACGGATCTATTTGGGCGAAGTTGGGTGATGTGGGATCTCATCAATTTTGCATGGTTACTCAACCCTGAATGGGTACCTTCTCAGCTTGTGAGTACCCCAAAGGTTGATGATGAGATGTATTGGGTTAAGGATAACGGCCGTCATCTGATGAGAGAAGCGACAGGTATCAACCGAGATGCTATCTTTCGGGACTTTTTTACAAAATTAGAGAAAGCGCCATGACCCAATTTCGAACAATTTTGGATGTAACGGCCGTTGAGTGGCTTGAGGGTTTGGGTCTCACTAAAGAAGAAATTCCAGATGTCATTATTGTGGAAGGTTCATGGTGGCGAGAACAACGTTTAAATTGGCGTATGGGATACCTTGACGAGGTCCGTGAGTTAGGATTTCCAGATATTTTTTGGGGAAAATGGAAGAATAAAAAGATTGGCTTTTGTATGGCCTACGGTGCGCCTCGTACCGTTGAAATTATCCATTTATTTGGAGTCCTCGGAACAAAACTAGCAATCCAAATTGGGACATGCGGTGGATTACAATCTTTTGAGAAAACGGGGGACGTCATCTTGCCTGAAATAGCATTTACTCGAGATGGTGTTGCTCATCATTTTGGTGATGTAGAAGCGGCTTCAGCGGATTTGGGTTGGGTTGATCAAGCAGAAACGCTTTTAAAATCACACAGCCATACCGTCCACCGAGGGGCACATATGACGTGGTCTTCTTTGTTTACCGAAACGGCCGTGATGATGGAAGCATGGCACAAAGCCGGGATTCTTTCAGTGGATATGGAGACCGCCACAACATTTGCAACTGCGAAATACTTTAACATGCCGGCAATTTCTATGCTTGTTGTGTGGGATGATTTAACACGAGGTAAGCGCTTCTTGGATCCATTAACGGAAGAAGGACAAGTGGCGCTCGATCGTGCGAATAAGAACGTTTTTGAAGTTGCCTTAGCACTGGCTGAAACGCTTTAGAATAATCAAAATGGCTCAAATTACCACAGACGAACCTATACAATCTTGGCAGCGTCAACTCATTATCTTTGCTTGGTTTGTGTATGCCATCCTCTACTTTGGCCGAGTCAATGTGAGTGCTGCACTCCCTGATATTGGTGCCGATTTGAATATAGGCAAAGATTTGTTGGGTCTCTTTGGGACTGGTTTTTTTATCACATATGCATTAGGTACATTGATTAACGGCCGTTTAGGCGATCTCCTTAGTCCCAAACGCGTTATATTTTGGGGACTCGTAGGGAGCGCACTTTTAAATCTTGCCTTCGGTTTAACAAATCTATTTTGGGCTCTCTTAACCATATGGTGTTTAAATGGATTGTTTCAATCAACGGGCTGGGGGCCAGTATTAAGGCTTCTTTCTAATTGGTTGACACCAGACCAAAGGAGGCGGATATCAGGAGTTTTTGCCTCGAATTTTGTGGCCGGTAATGCAGGAGCATGGCTGTTAACGGGTTGGGTAATCACTCGATTTAATTGGCACGTCGCATTTTGGATTTCTGCAATCATTTTAGGTTTTTCGGCGATTTTTTGGCATTTCACAATTCATGATGATCCAGCTGAAGCTGGATATCCTAGCGTAAATCCAATCAAAACGACTCAATCCAATGAAGCGGTAACCCTAAAAACTATTTTTCAAGGATTAAATCACAATTTTCAAACATTTTGGCCTTTAGCTATCGCGGCGTTTGGTATTGGCTTTTGTTTGGTTGCCTTATTTATTTGGACCCCTACTTATTTTTTTGAAGAAGGTGGTTTAACTATCGGTCAGTCTGCTAATGTTTCAACATTAATTCCTATCGCTGGGATATTAGGAACTATATTGATAGGTTGGTATGTTGGGAAATTTCAAAAAGAAAATGAATCTTACAGTTTAATGATTGTGATGCTTGGCCTTGCAGGATTATATTTGCTTCAGTTAACTTTGCCTCAAAATCTGTTGGTTAATGCGACCATTTTTATGATTATTGGTGGGTTGATTTATGGTGCAACCAGTTTGTTGTTGTCAGTCCTGCCTATGACACTTGGTAACCAAGCAGGAGCCTCTAGTTTAGCGGGACACTTAGATTTTTTCACCAGTATGGGAGGCAGTTTAAGCGGCTGGGGCGTTGGAATCATCTTGGAAAATGCGAATTGGAATAGCGTTTTTATTGTATTTTCGGCCGTTTCCCTATTCTCAGCATTCTTTATTTTTGTAAGTCAAAAAAGAAATTCTCAAAAAGATAGGAGCAGTATTAATGAATGAACCATTAAAAGGCTTACGGGTCATTGACCAGACTCAAGCACTTGCTGGCCCATATTGTACGATGATTTTAGGTGATCTAGGTGCTGATGTGATTAAGCTAGAGCGACCCGGTGTAGGAGATCAATCTCGAACTTGGGGGCCCCCATTTTTGAAAGGTGAGAGCGCATATTACCTTGCTGTCAATCGCAATAAGCGAAGTATGACACTTAATGTTGCTTCTGCTGAAGGGCAGGCGATTCTTCATCAATTAGTTGATGATGCCGATATCTTTATTTCTAATTTACCAACCCTTGGAAAGCTCAAAAAATATAATATGGATTATGAGACATTAAACGGCCGTAATCCCCGTCTCATCTACGCCACAATCAGTGGTTATGGCCATACTGGTCCAAGAGCAGGGCAACCAGGGTATGACTTAGCGGCACAA
>JANQSK010000037.1 GCA_028284105.1 Anaerolineae bacterium | reverse complement strand
ATGTGCCGGCCCGCAAGCTCGGGATTGGCGCCTAAAGAGGCAGATTCAACAGGGTAACTATTGGGGGCATCCCCATAATCAGTCGGCAACCACATCCCTTGATCAATGGTGTAATCATCCGCATTGTTCACTACAAAATCGTCCGTTTGGTAATAGTCGCCATGTGTAGCGTCATTACCCGGAGTCGTTCCGTCTGAATCAATGGCGTCGTTGCCACCTTGATTCCCAGGGCTAAATGTATAGGTCAAGCCATCTTGGGGTTGGAAGAAACGAATAAAGTAGTTTCCATTTGGAATATTGATAAATTCGTAATAGCCGGGATCTCCGCTGGCATCTGGCCCTGTTGTACGATAATCTAAAAATGTATTAGTATCCGCATCCCATAGCTCGACGCGGACACCGCTAATCCCCGTTTCTTCCGACTGTTGAATACCGTCATCTTGGTCACCAGCAACATCAAGCCAAACATAGTCACCGATTGAATAACCTGGCAGCGTATTCGTTACCACTTCAATGCCAACGCGAATGGGTTCAGAAGGGAGCAAGGTCAATCCACCCCCTTCAGCAAAAAAGCCAAATGAGTTCCAGGCAATATCACCAACCTGTGCACTGTTTGGTGCAACCATATCCCAGCTAAATTCAAAGCTTCCTCCACCTGACCCATTATCTGGTGGCAGTTCGAGACAGGTACCATTACACATATCAAAGCGTAATGCTTTTACTGATGTAATATCAGCTGGTGGTGTCGTTGACCAATCATTAACACAACCTGCAGGACCACTTGGCAACACTTCGGGTCGGCAAGGATTGGTTGATTGACTGTACGAGATGGTCATTGGCAATCCCTGTGTATCCGTTATTGGGGCAAATAAGTGCGGTGCCCATTCACTATCTCGTGAGGAAAGATCGATCGTTCCTGTATCACCAACATGAGGAAAGATGTCATAAATAATAATGTTGGTCGCTGTTACATTACTCGTATTCGTAATCACCATTCGATAGTCAACATCACCACCTGTAACGGTGTAATCATAATCTTTCCAGCCTGTTTGCTCATTTCCTTGAACAAATTTTTGGGAATCCATAGCAAGGAATGCTTCAACTTGCATAGGCGTCTGAATTTGACAGCCAGTTTCGGCCGTGTTGCCATCTCCATCAATATCATCGGTATCGATATAGCTATTATTGCCATCGCTGGCATCACAAGCGAGTACATTCACTGTAGTTGGTTCCCACAATAGAATGCCATTATTATCAAGCTGTTGCGGTACGGTGTATTCTAAAACTCGTGCATAAAATGAGATAGTAATTCTTTCACCGGGGGGCATTTCGTAGGGCGCATCAAATTCCCATCGCATTAGCGTTTCATTTTGAGCGTTAAATGTCGGTGTAAAAACGTGAGTTGGGGCTGGAGCGCCATTTGTTGAGGTGGCTGAATACCAGGCCCCGCTTGTAATTTCGCTCGCATTGGGCACACGATAACCACTCGGCTCGCTGTTATCGACAATGACTACTTCAAGCCGCTCGGGTAAAAGATCACCAATCGTGATCGGAGCGATGATGTTGTTATGCGCGACATCAGCATTGTAAGCCTCGATGGTATAGAGTGTCACCTCACCAGGCAGCAAGCTATCTTGGCTCGTTGTTTTAGAGATGCGCGGTATAGCGCGTGGATCGATAGTGGTCACCCCAATATCGTCATCCCCTGTGGAGGTTTGTGGCGTCCCATCGTTATAATCAGCTGAATATGAAACGTCATTGTCATACGTGACTGCTACAGATGTTCCCGGGTCAACGATGGTTGAAATAACGGCCGTCCACGTGCCGCTATTAAATGGCACAACGCCAATATCCCAGCGAACTTCTGTAATGCGATCCCCAGGAGCAAGCTCAATATCGTTAGGGTTGGCAGTCGCTGTAGTTGTCACAGGCACGGTGGTTAATGCACCATAGCTATTATTCGGGAACGGAGTCCACACAATAGGATTATTGACCGAACGATAAAATGCATTGGTTGGATCTTGAATCGTATCAACTTGTATTGATGTCACTACCGCTTCTGATGGGAGCGAATCGGTAATGGTCACGAGCGTTGCCGTAATGGTTCCCGTATTTTCGTATTGGATGGTGTAATTTACGACGCCACCCGGTAATTCTTCAACAGGCCGGGCAATATAGCTTGAAGGGCTACCAGCCGATTTACTGATGGTATCCCCATAATAAGGTCCTTGTAGCGTCACATCGACTGAATCAGGTAGGGAAATATCAGGCGATCCATCTTCTGGTGAGCCCGTTAGGGTCATCGTATTAGTTTGAATGTCGCTTATTTGGGGATCGTCGCTATTGGCTGGGATGCCATCTGGACCATTTGGGTTAAACCGAACCGTGACATCTAAACTGATGGAACAACCATCAACAACAGGCACAGGGTCGACCAAAGTGCCGCCACTATTAACAGATGTCCAAGTTATGGTGTGGAATACCGGGTTATAGACACCACTATGGCTCGCGCTGACAAAGGTTGCTTTTGGAGGTAGTTGATCCACAATGGTTGGGTTTAACAGCTGAACGCCCCCTCGATCATCTGGATTACATACATTTAGCGAGTAATTGGTCAAGAAATCCGAACCAATCACACCGTCATCATTGTCATTAGCAACCTGTTTATCCACAAACATTTCGTAAAAGCCGGTTGCTGTTGCAGTGGCGTTATTACTATTTTCAATACCGCCATCCGTTGTAGAGGTGGCTTGATTAACGGCCGTTGTGCCTGGAAGCGTCCCGGGAGGGAATTTAACCGTAATTTCGATAATACCTGTTGTCCCTGCACCCAATGGGTCCACAAAATCGACCGTCACCTCATGATCACCACTGTCATAGCTAATGTTTTGAATATCGCTTGCTGGTGCTGAGGAATCAACGTAAACCACTTCAGGCGGCAGCGGGTCAGTCAACGTCGTGTTGGTACAATCACTCAAAATACTCGCGCAACGATACGCTATAAAATAGGTGAATTCTTCACCTGATTCGACCTCTAATGCCGTACTCCCCCCAAAATCTTTAGTAATGGGCAAAGTTGGCCCCATGAACGCATTAACGGCCGTAAATTCACCAATCGCAAAAAGTCCTAAAATCAAAAAAATAATAATGAACTGTTTTAACTGCTGATTTTGGAAAGAATTCTGGGTTCTGAATGTGCGGCGTATGAAAAAAAATAGTCCAACGACAGACAGAATAATCCATATCAATGTGAAATTGATCATAAAACACCTTTTTGAAAGAGAGTCATGTCACCTGGCATAAATAAAGGTAGGGCTGACTCTTGAAGAATGGGGACTTTTAAATAAAAGCGATTTGAGGGAAGGCTCCAACAAATTGCATCCATGAACTAACTGTGAATAGAAAAATTGTAGAGAATATAAAGCTGGACAAAAATAGCATAATGGCTATGTGAAGGTGGTACTATCCAATTTCAATTTTCTTGAAATGTAGAAAGGGTTGGCTCCCATTACATTCTCATTCATGCAAACAGATTGACTGCTTGTACGCCATTTAGATACTACATTCTCCTCAAAGTCACTTCAATTCAACAAATTAGGAAGAGAATACTATGCAGAACTGCACCAAGGGGAATAATTACCCTTTAATTTCCGTTTGCAACCCGACTCCCTGTCAATTTCTGCCAACAAACGGTTTATTTTGGGAGATGTAGAACGGGATAACTTTTATTACGTTTCTTGTTACAAAGTGGCTAATATCCAATCAATTAGGACGGATGTACTCCCCCATTCTTCCTGTAATTTTAAGTGAAAGCCAACGGCCGTATTCTCTAAATCAGTTAGGCAAAACACGACAAAACTTAGGGAGCCACTCATGAAAACATTAAACTTCTCACACAAACTCATCATCTTCAGCCTCACCTTCTCTTGGATGATTTTTGCTTCTAGCGCCTATCTTGGATAAGTTGACACGACAAAAGACCTCCCCTTTGAAGTTCCTCTAGATACTCTCCATTTTTTCTAAATCAAATAAATAAAGTTTTTCGATTGGTGACCCCACTTGACTGCACTTTGATTGCAGCCTTATTTGGATCCAGGAAAGCAGCATTCACCGCTTTGTCATCCCAAAACAAAAAAGTGAGGCAGTTGCCTACCTCACTTTTCTGAAATCACTATCTGCTTTTAGCTAATTTAGATCAGCTATTCGCCATTTGTCACAATGGGTAAGAAGATGGTTACACCTTGCTGCACCAACAGTGAAACTGGGCCGTGTGTTTCCGTTTCACCACTCGTTTCGACATCCACTAACCAATAGTAGGTAGTGCCATTGGCAACGCCGCTATCGATGAAGCTATAGTGACTCCCCGGGCCTGTTCCGCTAGAAACGGCCGTTGGTTCAAAGTGAACCTGACTGGCAGTTGCAAAATCATTCACTGTGCTGCGATAGATGCGGAACCCAAAGTTATCACTCTCGGATGCTGTCACCCATTGGACGCTCACATTACCACTGCCCATGTTGATGGCGGTAAAGGATGTCAGATTAACGGCCGTTGGGTCAAGCACAACACCTAAATCAATCGTCAAGTTCGTGTTGTCATTATCATCTGAATCATCAAAGTTATCTGGTTCAGAATCATAGTTGAGCGTCACTGGCAGTGTACGAATACCATCAACTGGTGGGTCACTACCATCAAGCCCGTTGTCATCAACATCTGAATCATTTGCATCTGGGTCTGATGAACCGTTGGATGAAATATACCCTTCAAGCGGTCCACCTAATTGGAAATTGCTTGGATCGATCTCAACGATGTAATCACCGGGATAGAGATGGGTAAATTCATAGTTCCCATCACTGTCAGTCGTCGCTGTATAA
>JANQSK010000036.1 GCA_028284105.1 Anaerolineae bacterium | reverse complement strand
CAGCGCGTCCAGGCAAGGGCGAAACTGTCGCGTCAGGCATTGCTGTTCGTTCATCTGTTGGTGTGGCCGCCGATTCCGTTGCAGTTTCTACAATTACAGGCTCCTCCGCTTCAACAACCTGTGTTGCTGTCGCCTGTTCTGCAACCTGCGTTACTTCAGCCTGTTCTTCATCTTGCTCTGGATTGTTTGTACAGGCTCCTAGAAGTACACCAACACTTATGAGAATAATCATCACTTTTATCGATTTTTCCATTTTATTTAATCCTCTTGAAAGATAAAGTCTTGACAATCAGAGTTAATCATTCCAAATGTCATACTCTTCATTAAGTGCTTTCATGAATGCCTCATCTACAAACTGCTCATCTGTCAAGGTTTTCATCTGCGCCAGATAATCCTCAAAGCCGGCCGGACTAAATATCGTCAACATTTTGGCACCATTTTCGCTTTTGGCCTCGTGCCAAACATTTGGTGGGACATTAATCGTAGTTCCAGCAGTGGCAACAACCGTTGTATCATCAAAAATCAGCGTGAGTTCACCCTCAAGGATATAGAAAATTTCTGTCATCCTTTTATGGTGATGGCGACCTAGATGAAAACCTGGTTTCATAGTGTCTTCTACCATTGAAACGCGTCCATCCGCTAACTTGCCAAGCGTTTTGACGAAAATGTGGTCGCTTGACCATTCATATTCAATACCTTTGCCAGATTGTATAATTTCGTAATTCATTATTTTCTGTCCTGAAAATAGCTAAAGCTAGAGGAAGCTTCCCTCTAGCTCTACATTCTCACTTACCTAAAAAATGTGTTCACCCGCGGTAACTGGTTAATCATGTCTCCAAATTCGACAACAAATCGAAGCAAGTAACACTTTAAATAGAAGTTTAGTTTCTAATCTTATCAAGCCGATAAGCAAAATGGCAAGAGGAGCAACATTTCGAGCTTCATATTTTCTCTACTTAATGCCCCATTATCATCTCCAGTAAGATACGTTGGGCATTCAAGCCTAACCATACGTCATACCCTGCCCAATCTTGATATTTGGGTAACTCAATCGCATTAGGATTCCCAAATACCTCAAAGGGATTTTCACCTCGTTCCATCATAGCAAACAGCTCGTTCGTTAAATCCTCTAAGAATTCTCGTTGTTCTGTTACCGCTGAGCGCGGCCCAAATGCTGCATTATGAGCAAACATCACATTTTCATACTCTAGTTCTTCAATTGCATACAGAGTGGCAATCCAGCCGCGTGGGGTGAAGTCAGGCATGTAGGGAAAGCCAACGCGTTCCGGCACGACAATATCAACAATAAAAATACTGTTTTCCTCAGGAAAACGGAAAACTGTCATTCCTTCACCATGACTTGGCCCAAAATGATAAAGCTCGACTGTTTTGCCACCTAGTACAACGTCATGCCGCTCTCCATCCCAGGTCTCGTCAGGGATCACAACGTCTGGATTAGGCGCAGGATGATTCATCAACCAATTGTGGATGTCGCGATGAGCCAAAACAATTGCTCCCTCATCTTTGAAAACTTGACCACCGGCAATGTGATCCCAATGGTTGTGGCTGTAGATCAAGTATCGAATCGGTTGATCCGTTACGCTCATAATCGCCAACCGCATTTGTGTGGCAAAAATCGCGTTGACAGAGTCCATGACGATCACACCTTCATCTGTCACCATAAAGGCACCGAATACCTCACCATTGCCGAAGCTATATAGTCCGTCAGCAACTTCGACGGTTTCAAAGGAGGGTTGTTCGAAAGCACTTTCATCACTGTCCTCTTCGCTGCTATCATTTGTCTCTTCACCGCTATCTGCGGCAGTAGAGGCTTCCACTTCAACAATGCGCGTAACCTCAACTTCAACGACTCGGGTGACCTCTATCTGTTCAGGTTCGCTTGTGCAAGCCGCTAAAAAAATACCGATGACCATGAGTATAGCTATTATTTTTATCCATTTATTCATCTTAATCCCCTTTGAATTATTATTTCTTCGATAGTCATAATCAGACAATGTTATTCAAAAATTCCTGTCTTTATCCTATGTTGTGGTGTAAAAAAGAAAAGGGACTTTAAAACATTGTTTTGGTACTTTTCTATCGAAATTGTCAAAAAGAGGACAGTTATCTAGGAAAAAGATGGTACAAAATCACCAGCAGCCATTGCAGGAAATTGATTCATGAACACAACTTCTAAAATCCATATTGCTAACCAAGAAATTCCGTTACACACTTTTCGAACGGGACTCGAAACGACACATGAGGAGATTCCCTTAGAATATCTAAACTTTAGTGATGCACCAGCACTGACCCAGTCTACGTCCCCACACCGCCATGACTTCTATGAGATACTTTATGTGACTGAGGGCATGGGAACTCATTTTATTGATTTTAATGCGTACCCAATCGAGCCACATACCTTCTACTTTATCTCGCCTGGGCAGGTTCATTATTGGGAACGACGGTACCGATTGAAGGGGATATTTTAATATTTACAGATGATTTTTTGTTGCTTGCTCCAGCAGATTATATGGTATTGGATGAGCTTTCCTTTTTTCATACGGTTGAGGGTCGCCCAACGTTACAGCTAAATGAAATCGAGCGTTTGCAAATAAGCCCATTGTTCCAAGCCATCGCTGAGGAGTTTAAAGCATACAACTTTCGGGCAGCATCAGTGCTACGAGCATATCTGCACATCTTGCTTGTCCAAATTCAACGGATTTGTGCGACTCAAGAAGCGAAAGCCGAAAATGAACAGGGCAAACTAGCACAGAAGCTAACCCGCCAATTCAAGCAGCTCATCACCAAACAATTTGTTACTAGGCGGTCAGTGCAAGGCTATGCGGATCAACTCGGCGTATCAGTCAATCATCTGAATAAGACGCTGAAAGCGGCAACTGGGTATACACCAGGGCAACTTATTCGGCAGGAGGTTGTGCTTGAGGCCAAGCGCTTATTTCGTCATACAGATTTAACAGCAACTGAGATTGGCTATCGCCTAGCCTTTGATGATCCGTCGTATTTCGGCCGTTTTTTCAAACGTGAAGTGGGGGTAAGCCCCGGACAATTTCGGCACGATATGCAATGATTTCAGCTTTGTCTTGACCCAATCAAAAAGGCCAGACGGTATCCGCCCAGCCTTCTTAATATTGGTGTGATAAATGCAGCCTCGTCTCAGTACGCAAGGTCTAGGGTTGTGGCATAGTTTTACGCAGGAAGTCTGCCTACTATTCGAACACTACGCCCCGGGATCATCAGATGGCTTGAAGAAGAGCTTGTCCTGTTCATACAGCTTGAGCCAGTCATCAACCGCCTTTTGGCCTGCTTTTGCCAGTCCCTCAAGCCGCTTTTCCCTGTTAACATCGCGATAGTCAATGCGTTCCACTTTGAAAGGAGCAAGTTTTTCACGATTGCGGCGGCGCTTTTGCACATCGAGATAGTACATGACGGCGTTTTCGGTGCTTGGTGCATCTGTCCAATCGGATTTATATAGAGGAATGCCAGCTTTGTTGAAAATCCACGTCATGTTGGCACGACCGCCGTACTGTATATGCAAATCACCTGCGATATCGTCCAGGTAAATCGGCCGATTAACCCCATAATGATCACGCAACCCTTGCGCAGCCCGAATCTTATCTGCCATCGTACGGTGCTCCGGATAGTTTTCACCCGGATGCGCTTCATGTGTGTACAAAAAAATCGACCCAACGCCGTGTTCGGTTAACCGTTCGGCCGATGCATTCATGGATGGCGACGCCATCCCACAGTATGGTCAGGTAAAGCTGCCAAATTCGACAACCGTTAACTTATTCTGCTTGATCACCTTCATTAGCATCGTTTCTTCAAGCGGATTATCAGCATCATCTGTCAACCGCCAGAGTGGAAAGTCGGGTGCTTTCTTGCCCAACGGCGGCTGATTACCAATCCACTTCAGCACATGCGCCAGCGCATTGTCGTCAAAATCAGCGTAATTGTAGTCAAGGATTTGTTCTTCACGGGTCATAGTCATGATATACCTCTAATTAATCAACATTGTCCGCATCACGATACATGACGCGGTGTCGCTTGTTTTTGATCCACTCATCAATCATCTCATCCGTCCAAAAATTCTCCACATTGAACGTGTCATAATTGCTGATCTCGTGCAGCTCCCGCCGCCAACGTTTGTACGAAGGCTTCTTAGGTGGACCAAAGCACA
>JANQSK010000029.1 GCA_028284105.1 Anaerolineae bacterium | reverse complement strand
ACAGAGTTTGACCCACAATCTATTCAACGCTGGACGCGAAACCCCTGGCTTTATTTATTGTACGAATTTGGAATGGCACGGCCGATTGGCAAACTGTTTGGCTGGATATAAAAAAAGCCACTCCTGCTTTCAGAAATGGCTTTTTCCGTTCACTGTTCTGTTTTATTGTCTATAGAAATACCACGGTGAAAAGTGGTCGATCCGTTCGTGTCATGTAGCGTTGATTAATGCGTTGAATGACGGTTACCAATAAATCAAACTCATCAGGCTGATTTTTAAGGAACTTTTTGGAATCCATCACCTCTAATGAGTATTGCTGGGGTTTGGAAGCAGCAAAGCGACTAAACACTGGATCCTTATGATCGCTCAGAGAAATAAGATCCAACCATTCATCAATTTTGCTGCTGTTCCAGCCAGGAAAGTTAACAAGGTCATTTAAAGCGGTACGCAGCTGACGTCTTGAACTAATATCTTTTGTTTCTAGTTGTAACACCTTCATGTTTTTCTCTCGCTTTATTCGCTGCTATATGGAGTCCAATCCCAACTCCAATCTTTAAATTCGGCCTTGTGTTGTGGCCCCCAGCTGTTGAATCCAGGCCATATGCTGATGATTTCGGCCTGAAAACGTGCGGCCGTTTCCGTTCCCCAACTACTTGGTTTTGGAGTGCCGCCATAACTTGACATGTATGGCACGTTGTCAATAAACATACCCGTTGCTTGGTTTTGATGATCAAAAACCAGTTTAAGTTCATGCCAATTGGTATCTGGCTGCAAATATCCAGAGGGAGCCCAATAGCCACCTGAGCCATTGGAAGCATCAGCGACCCACATCCACACATCTCCAAAGCTGGGTACCCATGGATTCAAAACCCATTGAAAGGCAAAACCATAATCAAGGCGGGTATTGCCTCCATCCCAGATGAAAAATCCGCCTTCAACCGTTTGGGCATTCTCAGGGCCACCAGCGGTTGATGGTAGATAGGGGAGTCTAAACTTGATGGTGCAGGTGTGAATAAAATCAAATGCATCATTATCAATAAATCGTTTGTAAGTGATGTTGTGGGTCATCACCCCACGATTCTGAACATTTGCTTTTACTTCACTCAAAGGGCCAGTGTGCACTGTTTCAATGTCATTATTGTCGATTGGTGCTTGGCCTGGTCCAACCCAAAGCCCATCACCAATAACCGCTTCCCAGCCAGTGAGATCTGCTCCGGAGTAAAAACGGGGTGCTAACCCATCTGCTTTGGCGATGCTAGGTTTGCTCAGTGCAAGAGAACCCACTGCAGCGCCACCGAGAATCTTTACAAAGTCTCGTCTACTAAAATTGTCCATTTGGTCTCCTTGATCGGTAACACTTGTTCCTGTGTGTCCCTAAGATCTAGAAATTAGATCTAAGATTTTTGGACCGAATCATCTAAGGAAGCATGCGAAATACATCTGAAATTGCCGTTCACTTTTTCTAAAGCTGCTTGCTTGAAAATATCGTATGCAGAAAGCTGAAATATTTTCGGGAAAGCGAAAACGGACAATGTCAGTCGATGCAACAATGCCTTTTTCCTGCTATTCAATTGATGATTCTACGGTAGCTTTTCAGCTCCCACCCAAAACCTGTAAATCAGGTCGTTGAGATATTAATGTTTTTCGTAAGAATCCTCAATAGGACTATCTGGATGGGTCCACAATTCCAGACAGGTACCTAAGGACTGCCCCATCAGTCACCCCATGGGACTTGAAGCCTATCTCCCTGAGTGAACGCCCCGTAAATTAGCCGTTTAGTGCAAACAATGCTTGTCTTATGATGGAGTGACCTGTTTACATTGCAGATCATCAGGGAACCGAAGTTCATTAACCCTGAGTTTCTTTCGAACTGTTCGGTTCACCTCTATGTAAATTTTAGAAAATATCTTGAAATACAACGGTCAAGAAATGTGAAATTTACTCGGTGAAAACCAAAATTTAGTCCATTTTTTCACCATGCTTTTTGGTTTTTACATATTTTGGGAGCCATTTAATGGGGAGTATTGATGCCCATCAGTTAGAGAATACGCCTTTTTTGCAGGCTGAGTGGGTCGGTGACCTACTTTGCCTCAAACTACGGCCGTTAACCGTTAAAGAACAGCGAGCAAATGGATTTTCCTTTGCGCTTACTGATGCGATTCATGAGTTGACGTACCAGAAACGGCCGTTTGGGTTGATCATCGATGCCGCTAATGTGCGGACTGGGAGCGATAGCCTTGTGGCTGGCTTTATTTTTGCCTCAAAAGAGCTAGCTCTTTCAAATCCAAAAGGCAAAGAAGATAAAGTCAAGCTGTGTATCATTCGAGCACGAAAAACGTTTGCTCAAGCATGGGAAAAGAGGGGTCTTAAAGACCTCATGCCAATCTTCCCGAACCTGATTGATACTTTTGATTATTTTGGCGTGCAGACTCCTGAACAGTTTGTGATGCACCCCTATCCGACATCACCACCCATACAACTTCCAAAGCCGCAAGCACCCCAACCTAAGAAAAAAATTGATATTGAAAAGGTGGGCAGTAAAGCCAAGGAGATGGTTCAAACGGGTGTGGTTAAAACGGCCGTTGTCTATGATGACGCCAAAGTCTTTATAGCGCGCCAAAACTCTGTTTTGTTGATGGCCTTAGTCATCTGTTTGGCCTATCACATGACGCTCTCTTTCTACACCTACACGCGTACCTATGATGCATTTGTCCACATCTTTTTTGGGGATCATTATGCACGATGGTGGTGGGACCCATTTGATCCACGCTGGTACACAGGATTTTCTCTCACGAGTTATCCACCAGGCTCACAGCAAACAATTGGGCTCCTTTCAAAAGTGATTGGCTTGGGCAATGGCTTCGTTTTCGCTCAAACGGCCGCTATGCTCAACTGTACGCTGGGCATCTATCGATTTAGCAAAATTTGGGTAAGCGAAGAAGCTGCTGGATATGCTTCAATGCTGTTTGTTTTTTCATCTGCCATTACAGAAACGGTACACGTTTTTGGGCAGCTTCCCACCACATTTTCGCTCGGCTTTTTGTTGAATGCGCTCCCTTTTGTTTACAAGTGGCTCAAAGAGGGAGATTGGCGCGTTTTGATTCAGGCTGTTTCGATGAATGCGGCGACTACAGCAGGTCATCACGTAACGACCCTATTTGGGGCGGTCTTTTTTGTGGCGCCTGTAATGGGTTTGGCTTTGGTTGAAAAGCTTCGGGAGCCAATGCCCAATGAACCATGGACACGTCCCTCCCAGATTACGAAGAAAAATTTAAAGCCACTTGTCATGCGCAGGCTCCGTCGTGTCCTACCGGCGACGTTTCGGGCTGGAATCTATGGCCCAGGCATGATTTTGGCGCTCGTTATTGTGGTGTTGCCTTATTGGCTCTGGTCTGCATCCGATCCAATCACACAAGTTTCTATCCCTCACGCTTCAAGAGATAGTTTTATTGAAAATTCTGCGGCTGGATTGGTGTTTTGGTTAGTGCCCTATGGCCTGACCATTCCTTTTTTGCCCTATGTGATTTACAAGGGGTACTCGACGAAGGCTTGGCCGATGGCGCTCTCTTGGTCACTCCTATTTTTCTTAGGGACCGGGGGAACAACACCTTATCCGCGCATGTTGCTTGGTGGGGCATTTGATGTCTTAACGTTAGACCGATTTACATTTTGGGCGACGATGACCCAATTGCCCTTGTTAGGCGAATTGGTGGTGAGTCTGAGACACGGCCGTTTAGCAAAATACACCAGGGAACAATTTGGGAAGCTCACCTGGCGGTGGGCTCAATTTCTGTTGGCCTTTCTCTATGTGGCAACCTCAATTTGGGTCGCCAACCTCACGCGATTTAGAAAATTCCAGCCAGCCCCCGTGGATATTGATCCTATCATCAACTTCATTAACAAAGATTACCATTGGAAATGGCGTTATATGACGCTGGGTTTTGGTGATCAAGTGGCTTGGCTGAGTGCACATACCACGGCCAATATGATTGATGGGAACTATCACTCTGCGCGTCGCTTACCTGAATTAACCTCAACACCCGTTGAGCGGCTTGAAGGGGCTAAATTTAGTGGCGTGCCAGGGCTTGGCTCCCTCCAACAAATTTTAGCCACCCCTGATAAATACAATCTCAAATTTATTTATGCCAACGATCAATTTTATGATCCGCTTTTGTACTTTTATGGGTGGCATCGACTGCAGCGATTAGAAAATGGGATTATGGTTTGGGAACGTGCCGGAATCCCCCCGTTGCCAGAGATTCTTCCTCGTAAAGAGACGCCGGTTATCCAACGCATCATGTGGGGAACGGTGCCGTACACCGCGCTTATCG
>JANQSK010000024.1 GCA_028284105.1 Anaerolineae bacterium | reverse complement strand
TCATAGTGCGAGCCGCGCCCGCCATAAAACGGAAGGTGTCAATTGTGAGCGGCATTTCATCCGCAATAGCACTGTCGTGCGGCTTGCCGCAATCGAGACTTTCTAAACCCCCTAGCTCTTCTTGAGCGGCTTCAAGCGCATCGGCGAGGGCAAGTAGTAAAGAGGATCGCTCGGCCGGGGTTGTTCGTGACCAGCTTTCAAACGCTTCTGCATTGGCAGCTCCTGCAACTTCAATTTGTTCAGCAGATGCTTCGCCTATCTGGCAAATCTCTTCACCTGTGGCAGGGTTTAGAATGGACAGTTTTTCTCCAGCACCGTCTACAAATTCACCGTTTATCAATTGCTTAGTTTGCATCACTTTCTCCTCTCCTGTAAATACGATAAGGGTCTTTAAAGCTCTTGTCGTCTGGTTGATCTAAAATAAATTTGTATTAATTGGTGAGGCCACTGTGAGCCCCCCATCTATTTTGTACACTTGACCAGTTGCAAATGAAGATTCATCTGATGCAAGCCACAGTGCCAAGTTTGCGATGTCTGTTGGTGTGCCAAATCGCTTGACAGCGTGCCGTTGAATTGCATCATTTTCAGCAGCCTTGGGATTGTTGGCGAGTGCAAAAGCGGCATCTGCCATCCCTGTCATTATCCAGCCGGGAGCAATAGCGTTGCAACGAATCTTTGGCCCATGGTCAACAGCGATTGAACGGGTCAGCCCATGCACAAAGGCTTTTGAGGCGTTGTACAGGGCTAAACCGGGATCGGCCGTTTCTCCTGAAATGGAACCAATATTAATAATTGAGCTCCCTTCAGCCATGTGTGGAATCAGTGCTCGACAAAGTAAAAACACGCCCTTGGCATTGGCACCCATAAGTGTGTCCCAATCTTCGTTGCTGGTCTGGGTAATCGTTTTTTCGATTTGAATGCCCGCATTGTTGACCAAAATAGATAGGGTGCCGAAATGTTCAATGATTTTATCGCGCAGGCGATTTACGGCCGTTTCATTTGCCACATTGGCTTGAACCCAAAGCACCTCATCAGGTAAATCAGCGGGTCGTTCACCACGCCCACAGGTCATTACTTGAGCCCCTTCAGCGACAAAGCGATCAACGATGCCTCGCCCGATGCCTTGGCGCCCCCCTGTGACCAGTGCCGTCTTTTGACTGAGTTTGCCCATTAGAGCCTCATCTGCTGAACTTGAGCGGATAATCCACCGTCCAACACCCACAGTTGGCCAGACGCATAGCGTGCTTCATCTCCTGCTAGCCAATTGACAAGATTGGCAACATCTTCAGGTTTTCCATAAATGCCAAGGGGATGAACATCTCGCACGGCTTGCTGAAGGCTGTTGATATCTCCCGCCGAACCAAAAAAGCTTTGTAGCATGGGTGTGTCCACATAGCCAGGGCAAATTGCATTCACACGAATGTTGTCCTTTCCATGGTCGCACGCCATTGCTTTCGTCAGGGCGTGTACAGCTCCTTTGCTGGCGCAATAGGCGGCAAGCTCCGGATCGGCAATAAAGCCGTCGTAAGAGCCAAAATTAATAATCGAACCACTGCCTGCTTTGCGCATAAGGGGCAGGGCGTATTTTGAAGGAAGAAAGGTGCCAGTGACATTAATGGCCAACATTCGATTCCACTCTTCAAGTGAGGTGTCTTCAATCGTTTTCTCAAATTCGATGCCAGCCGCATTGACCAAAATATCGAGCTTGCCGTGCTCAGATTCAACGTGTTTCATCACTGCAATGGCATCTTCTTCTGAGGTGACATCATGTTTGAGAAAGCTAAACCAATCTGACAGCTGTTCACTGGCTTGCAGATCGGTGGCGTAAACGATGGCTCCTTCCTTGGCGAACCGGGTGCATACGGCCGTTCCAATGCCACCACATCCCCCAGTGACAATGGCAACTTTCCCTTTTAAATATCCTTCTCTTACAGCACTCATAAGTTCCTTTCTTATTTGCTCATCAAACTTTATGCGTTGATTAACCGATCCATTGCCTTGAGATAGAGTGAATGAAAATGATGGACAGCATGTTCACTTTCGCCACTGCCATTAATGTCGCAAACAAAACGACCTTGTTCATAAGCAGGCGTTTTCATACCTCGCTGAACGCTTTCGACAATATCGATATCTTCTTTTTGAAGTACCGTATCTATGTATTCGATTGCTTCTTGTTGGGCTGGGATGGGTGTATCTTGCTCAAAAAAGAAATCAAACTCTTCATAGGTGGTTTCAGCATCAATGGGGATAAATCGCCAAACCATCCAATTCGGTGCACCCGGGTAACGGAGTAGGCATGTGTTGGGCCAAAGCCACCATACTGCATGATCTTGAACGGAGGCATCTTCAACGCTGTAGGCACTATTTTCATTTTTTCCGGCTGGGGCAATGTGGCTGGAATAGATGCCGTGTGTGGTGACGGTGTAATTGTCCATATCCACCAGACTGACAAAATCTTTGTGAGCCACTGAGCAATGGTAGCATTCTAAAAAGTTGTCAACGACGCTTTTCCAATTGGCTTTAATCGTATAAGTGAGTCGTGTTGCGTGGGTTAACTCGGCAATATCCGGTGCGTATGATTCGATTTCTTGTGCTAAGTCACCTGATTGGACTGCCAAAGAGTCTGCGTTGGGATCGAGATTGACAAACACCATATGGCAGAAGGTTTCAATTTGGACTGGCATGAGGCTAAAGTCAGACATTTCAAATTCTTCCATCGACTCAGAATGGCGAGCCGAAAAGAGTTGCCCTTTTAGGTCATAACACCAAGCATGGTAAGGACAGACGATTGTTTTGACGTTGCCTTGTCCAGAGAGCAGTTCGTGTCCTCGATGGCGACAAACGTTATAAAAAGCCTGAAGGTTGCCCTCACGATCTCTTAGGGCGATTAACGGCCGTTCTTGAATATTAAACGCAATGTAATCACCTGGATTTTTTAGCTTTTCAATGTGACACACATATTGCCAGGATTGATAAAAAATCGTTTCTCGTTCAATCTCCATATAGCCAGGCTGAACATACGCTTTCGCTGGCAATGAAAAAGAACGCTGCGGTTTGTCGTCAAACCCTTTGCTGAGCGTTTTTAATTCCTGAGTTGAAATTGCCATATTAACCCTTCCTTCAAATCAATGAATTGCTTATTTATTGACTATCAGATTGTTGTCTGATGTGATTTGTACCCTGTAACATGCTCACAATAAGCGCATCTCTTTGGGCGGAAAGCGCCGCTAAATCTTTTCCGCTTGCTTCATCGGCGACGCCCTCTGCTAACTGTTGGGCAATAGCTGGGGATAACTCAATATCTCCTAAATCGTCCCACCAACGATGAAAACTATCTGCATATCGATTGCAGAACTCAAGCATGCCACCTTCCCCTGCGCCTAAATTAAACAGCATGTGTGGCCCCATAGCGGCCCAGCGTAATCCGGGACCGGCCCACATCGCCTTATCAACATCTTCTACGGATGCGACCCCTGTTTGCACAAGGTAGATGGCTTCGCGCCAAAGCGCTGCTTGGAGTCTGTTTGCCACATGGGCAGGAACTTCTTTTTGGACGCGAATCGTGACTTTGCCAACCTGTTTATAAAACTGTTCAGCTGATTCCATGACACCTTCGGCCGTTTTTTCATTGGTTAGCAACTCAACAAGGGGGATAAGATGAGGAGGATTAAATGGATGTCCCAATAAAAATCGGCTGGGGTCTTTCCACCCCTTTTGCATTTCGCTCACCATCAAACCTGAAGCAGAAGAAGCCACAATAGCTTCAGAAGGCAAGTGTGGCTCGATTTCTTGGA
>JANQSK010000021.1 GCA_028284105.1 Anaerolineae bacterium | reverse complement strand
CTATTGTTTTTGCGATTGCGGCTGCTTCGCTCATTTATTGGACGCTCCAAACATGGTGGAAACGGCCGTTAGCAGCAGTCCTAGCTTCAGTTGCGATTGGTGTTTCCACAACTTTTTGGAGCCAAGCCATCGTTGCTGAAGTGTATGCCCTACATGCCCTTATTATTTCAGCCGTTTTATATTGCTTAGCCAAGCTCAACCCATGGAATCAATCCTCCAATTCACCTCAAAATAGTGAGCGTTTGGTTTTAATAACGGCCGTATTGCTCGGCTTTGGCATGACCAATCATGTCACAACCGTTTTCCTGCTACCAGCCGTCTTTTTAACCATCTTTTTTGCCGTTCAAAACGGTGCGAAACTTAATTTCAAAGATCCACGATTCTTGGCGAAGGGTTTGTTAAGCGGGCTCTTGCCTCTTTTGTTGTACGCCTATCTCCCGATCCGATGGCAGGCTGTGAATAATGAACCGATGGGCACTCAGCGATTTATTGATTGGGTCGTTGGTGGTCGCTTCCAAGATGCGCTCCAATGGCAAGCTTGGTTAAACGATACGGCTCGCTATGAAATAGTTGGCCGACTGTTTTTAGACAATTGGGGCGGGTTCAATTTAATCATGGCGGCTGTAGGCTTAGGACTCCTTTTTGCTCGTTCTTGGAAAACGGCCGTTGTTCAACTGCTTGTTTTTGTTGGATATGCTTTTTACTGTCTCAACTATTACGTTCCGGATCTTGCTGTCTTTTTGATTCCGTCTCAATTAATAATTGGCATTTGGTGGGGATACGCCATCAAATCAGGTTTAGAGATGCCCAACTGGAGTTTGGGGATTCAAGCCCTCAAATTAGGAGATGCCTCAAATCTATCCTTGAAACCTTTTTTCTTAGTTTTATTTCTGCTACCCTCATTGACTGGAGCGGTCAGCCACTGGCCTCAAAACGGTCAATCTGAAAATGAGGCTAGAGTGCGCTGGGGAACGGCCGTATTACACCAGCCACTTTCCCAAAATGCTGCTATTCTCGCAGATAGTGTCAAGTTCCCACCTCTATTCTATTTGCAGCAAAGTGAAGGCATTCGGCCTGATTTAGACATCTCTGTTTGGCCAGACGAAGCCGCTTATCGTACCCAGCTTGATAGTCGAATTGGAGCTGGACAAACGGTCTATTTAGCCCGCTTTTTACCCGGTCTGGAAGGCATTTATCATCTTAATTCAGCTGGCCCACTTGTTGAAGTTTCGACCCATCCAAAAAATGAGTTACCACTAAATGTGACGCCGAGTTCACTTCAACTGAACAATATACAACTTCTTGGCTATACGCTTGAGCCGATTGCGTTAACGGATGCGGAATCAACGGCCGTTACTTTTTATTGGCAAGCAGAGTCACCAAACACGTCTGTCGAGCATGTTTATGTTCGCTGGAATGGTTATTCAACCACGACGGGTCAGCATCCTGCGAATAATAGCTATCCAACAATTGCGTGGAAAGGGGATGAGATTGTTACTGATTACCATACAGTGCCTTACCCGATCTTAAGTCAACCAACAGAGGTTGAACTACAGGTAGCGTTTGGTTTGCCGTTCACCCCTGAAGGTGAATTGAATTGGCACACAGTAACAACCCAGATATTAGAACCTAATTTTGAGATCAAGCCAGAACAGCCATTGCGGATGGTTATTGACAATACGGCCGTTTTTGGCATGACAGCCCCACAAACTATTCGTCCTCAGTCTGAGCAATCTGCTGTTTTCTTTGGGTTTGGGGAGCAGGATTTTGATTTAAGCTTGTTGCAAAACGACCCCTTTACACCGGTTCCAGGATTAACAACCTCATCAATCGCTGACAATCTTTCGCTGTCACAGAAGACAATCGATAGTGATGTAGTAAACGGCCGTTATCAACTGGTCGCCTCAAGCAATCAAAGCGCCCAATGTGGTTGGTTACGTCCAAGAACATCAAATTGCACCCTAAGCATCATCGAAGTAAGCGGGGTCCCTATTCCCAAAAATGCAGTCAACTTTGACGACAAAATTGCCCTCCTTAACACAACTATTGAAGATAACAGCTTGGTTCCTGGGGGGATAGTCAATCTGACTTTTAATTGGCAACAGCTTAGTCCAATGACAGAGGATTACACCGTTTTCATTCAAGTGCTTGCTCAAGATGATCGAATTGTGGGGCAAATTGATAGCTGGCCGCTTCAAGGCACGTTGCCGACAAGCAGTTGGCAAAATGATGCTGTCATTGAAGATCCGTATTCTATTCAGTTGGATAGTGAATTATCAGCGGGAGAATACAGGATTATTGCTGGATTCTATCTTCTTGAGACCTTACAGCGGTTACCTCAATTAGATTCGGATGGCAACATCATTGGTAATTTCTACGAGATATCTGGCTTCAGATATGATCCATAAAAAAAGCTCATCCAAAATTGGATGAGCTTTTCCATTTTTAATTGAATCTACAAATGCCTACTCTTCTTCAGATGTAACAGCCATTGAGGCTTCGGCATCTCCATCTACACTGTCGCTCCATGCATACATGTCACTCCATGCATAAGCATCACTCCACGCATACGTGTCGCTCCATGCATAGGTGTCACTCCACGCGTACCCATCGCTCCACGCATATCCGTCGCTCCATGCATATCCATCACTCCATGCGTACCCATCGCTCCATGCATATCCAGACGCATTACCTTCAGAGTCAACCAGATAATAGGTATTACTTGCCTTATCATAGCGGGTCGGACCGCCAAAATGCTCTGTGCCGTTTAGGTCAGCATGGATATTTAAACCTTGATTGGCGGTGCCAGTGTAATCACCATAGACTGCATTGTACGCATTTACACGCCCTGCACCTTGTTGCCAAATGCTGAAAGCTAATTGTCCGTCTGGCATGACAGCCATTTGGGCTGACATCATCAAACGATATTTAACCTCATCAGGGGTCAAGTTAGGATGCTCAGCCAGCATCAAAGCCACAACACCAGAAACTTGGGCTGTACTCATTGACGTCCCGCTTAAGCCGAAATATTCGTATGGTGCGCCATAAGTGCGATATCCAATCTTCTTATCGGACAGTTTTGAAGCTAATAACGCCCAATCAGGAATCGAACCTGGAATTCGAACACCAGGTGCAACAATTTCTGGTTTGACAAAGCCTTCATAAGTAGGTCCTACTGCTGAAAAGCGTGGCACATAATCATCCTGCCAATTTGCAGGAGTATGGGAATCTGACAAAGCGCCTACTGTAATCACATACGGATTATTGCCTGGAACGCCAATTGTCATTGCGTCTGGTCCATTATTGCCAGCAGCCGCAACAACAACGATTCCTTCTGCCCAAGCGCGCATAACGGCCTGGTTTAAAGGATCATCCCAATATTGAGACCGAACAGGGGCAGACAATGACATGTTAATGATGCGAATATTATGCACATCTTTATTTTCGATTGCCCATTGAATGCCAGAAATAATGCCTGAGTAGCGACCACGGCCGTTTTCGTTCAAAACCGTAATAGGAATAATATGAGAATCAGGAGCAATTCCAAAGTAATCCCCATTCAATGGATTCATGAGGAAGTTGCTAATCATTGAAGCAACGGC
This sequence comes from Anaerolineae bacterium, assembly GCA_028284105.1. Lineage (GTDB taxonomy): Bacteria > Chloroflexota > Anaerolineae > Promineifilales > Promineifilaceae > QQUD01. The sequence continues at coordinate 3,201 of JANQSK010000021.1, read as the reverse complement.
CGTTCCATGTCCATTATCATCCCAAATCCCACTTGGATAATTACCGGTTAAATCAACACCATCAACAATCCCCAAAGAAGAGCCATGGTAGCTATTTTGATGATTAGCTGCTCCAGAAAGTGAAATAAAGGGTACAACGCCAGTGTCAATGACAGCAACACCAACCCCAGCACCTAAATTGCCCACGGCCCAAACGGGTTCCGCGTTCACATTTGTCGCATTAGCAGAGTCTCCAGAGTTTCCATTACCAGATACATTGATGTTGACACAATCAATTTTCACTGAGGCTCTAGATCGATCTTTTGAAACATGAAAATGAATTTGTAAATTAGAAAGGTCAGACGCTGATAATCCTAAATCAGACAAGTTAATTGTGGTTTGAATAATCGAGCGTTCACTTTGATTTGTGGTAATGGGATACGTATGCCAATCACCGGTAGAAGCTTGAAACACTGAGACTTTGGCTTCACGGGTTCTTTTTTCATAAAAATCAAGCTGTAAAGCAATCTCGGCATCAGCACCTACATCAGAAAGGTTAAACTGGTATTTATTGAAATAGTCGTCAAAATAATTATGAAATGGTATGTATCCAAAGCTATCGAAATAGCCATCTTGGCAGGTTGCAATTTCATGCAAATTCATATCACTATTCCGTGAATCAATTGCAGAATTAGGCGTAACAGAGTGTTGAGAATAAGAGGTGGAGTAAACATCGGCATCCTCCCAGACTCGCATAATTTGAGGCTCAGCTTCTACCACAGCTTTTTGACGCGCTGTTAACTCAGCTAAGACCGCATTAATCACAGACATCTCTGAAGTGACAGTTCCACCTGCACTTTCAACGACCGAAACGGCCGTTTCAACATTCGTTGATTGAACAATATAACTACTATTTGTGTCGTTCACTGCTGACGAGGGTTGTGTTTGTGAGAAGAAAGCAAAAACTGTAAGGCAAGATAACGCTGTTAAAAGCAATAATAATCTAACCTTTTGGTTATTGTTGGCTCCGATTTTCATTTTTTGGCTCCCAAAGTAATTCTTTATTCGATACTACTTCCGAACAAACCAATATTCTACTTCACAACCATACAGCTTTGTTCGTATCTTTACTTTATTTTTGAAATCTTACGAAAATTGTTACTAAGGATTGCTTTTGGATGAAATCTGATAGGAAATTGCTCCTAACCTATTTCAGTCAAAAAAAGAGCCCATTTATCAAGATAAACGAGCTCAAAAAACAAATGCTTATTAGGGAAGGTATACGCTATTCTTCTTGCGACGTAACAGCCATGTTTACATGCTTTGAATCACTCCACGCATACCCATCGCTCCAGGCATATCCATCACTCCACGCGTACCCGTCACTCCACGCATACCCATCACTCCACGCATACCCATCGCTCCACGCGTATCCATCACTCCAGGCATACCCGTCGGTTTGAACTTCACCATTTTGCCATTCATAGCCAATCTCATTCCCATTTTGATCGACAAGATAGTAACTATTTGTTTCTGCATTCCAACGAGATGGACCACCAAAATGTTGCGTCCCATCCAAGTCTGCTTGAATGTTTAGACCTTGATTAGCCGATCCTGAAAATTCTCCCAACACAGCATTTCTAGGATTGATTTGGCCAACACCCTGTTGCCAAACGCTGTATGCTAACTCTCCGTTCGAATTTACGGCCGTTGAAGCCGATACCATCAATCGATATTTAACCTCATCGGGTGTCAATTCTGGATGTTCAGCAAGCATCAAAGCAACAACACCACTGACATATGCCGTACTCATAGATGTACCGCTCAATTGATAATATTGATATTCTTCCCCATTTTCGTGAGCAGAAAATAGTTCAGCAATAATTAACTCATTGACCGAAGTCTGCTTATTGGAAAGTTTGTGCGCTAATTCAGAGCCATCTGGCAATATACTTAGATTTCTGACCCCTGGGGCGATAATATCAGGTTTAACAAATCCTTCATGTGTTGGTCCAACAGACGAAAAATCAGGAATCGTATCGTCAGATAGATCATCTGGTGTATTTTCATCAGACACAGCACCCACCGTAATCACATAAGGAACATTTCCAGGAACGCCGATCGTCATAGGGTTAGGTCCATGATTACCAGCAGCAGTTACGACAACAATACCTGCAGCCCAAGCCTGCATAACTGCTTGATTTAATGGATCATCCCAATAATAGGATTGTGGTGTCGCAGAGAAAGACAGATTTAAAATCCGAATGTTGTATTCATCTTGATGTTCAATTGCCCATTGAATCCCTTCAATAATGTCAGAGTATGAGCCCCGGCCTTTTTTATCCAAAACAGTAATCGGAATAATTTGTGATTGTGGTGCGACACCTAAGAAATCGAATTCATCAAGATTGATTGAATTATTACTAATAATAGAAGCAATAGTTGTTCCATGACCGTTTTCATCTTCATCACCATCGTCTCTATGGTGAACAAAGCTAACACCCTCGAACAAACCATCTTCAAAAAATTCTGGCTCATCTTCTGTACCAAATGGAATCAAACGTTCTACACCAGAGTCTAAAACCGCAATGCCAACGCCTGCACCTTTGTTACCTGCATGTAAAGTTGAAAACAAATGTTGCGCTCGTTGCGAAGGGCTTTGTTTTTCTCGAGCTACTACAAAAAGGCAGTCTACTTTTGCAGAACCCCGTTTATTATCCCGACTTGCGACAAAGAATCTCACTTCTAAGTTTTCTCTATCCTCTTCCGAGGTGAGAATAGACGTAATATCCGAATCAAAATTAATGACAGCTTTATTTGTGGTTTCAACGTCAATTGAAACTGAATGCCAACTATCAGTAGAAGATTGGTAAATTTCTAATACGGCCGTTTCTAAATCTTTTTCTTCAAAAGCGAAATGCAAAAAGTATTCTTTTTCCAGATTAGATCCATCTAATTCAAAGAAAAATGACATGAATTTATCATTTTGTATCGTTTCCTTTGGTATTTTGCGGAATTTTTCATAGCCACCATCACAAGCTGATATTTCATTAATATCCAATGACGCTCCGCTATCGTTAAATGCCAATTTAGGGTAAGAATAGTCAACAAGAATTTCTGTATTCGCTCCTTGAACATCGCTATTTTCCCAGACTCTGACCACAGATTGATCCGCTTGAATTCGGGCTAACTGTCTCGTGGTGAACTCTGCCGATACAGCAT
>JANQSK010000019.1 GCA_028284105.1 Anaerolineae bacterium | reverse complement strand
TTCTTCCTCTTCAGTGTCCTGCTCAACAGAGGCGGTGGCTTCCTCGTCATCTACACTCTCATCTTCACCTTGTTCTTCCTCGATAGATTCAGTCTCTTCCGTTTCTTCTTCAATCAAGTCAACTGCTGAATCATCAACATTTTCGACCTCGACTTCTACGGTTTCTTCTGAAGTTTCAGGCTGATCCACTGGCTCGGCATTAACGGCCGTTTCGTCATCTATTGCATTCGCTTCTTCGACAATTTCTTGAGGTGTTACGGTTGCAAACGATCCATTGCGATCGATTACGACCAAATCCCCATTTAAGGCGCGACGATTATTGAGCAAAATTGAGGTCGCATTTTGAACTCCTTCATCATTGCTACCCGAGATAAGCAATACAAAGAATTCGTTGTCCCATGGAGAGGGAATCATTTGAAGATAGCCCAATGAATCATCTTCCGGGAGGCGATATTCCACTGGCAACCGATCTGAAAGAATCAAATTGCTCTCTTCTACAAACGGCCCCGGCAACCACTCATTTATTGTATTCACAAAGGTGTTATTCTGTGCTTGCCCGACAACAATCAGGTGACGATCAGTAATCATGTCATCCGTTACATCTTCAGCAAAAACGACATCTAATTGCAAGACATCTCCTGAGACATGTTTGCCTAAATCAAATGCAATTTGCAAGGCGCTAAAAAGTGCGTTGAGATTACCTTCTGGAATGATAAAGGTAGTATGGCTCAAATCATTTTTCAAAGAAAACGGCCGTGGATACGTGCGAATCAGTGGGTTGATTTGCTCAACTTTTTCATCAACGAAGGTGATGGGTAGATTGATATCTGATTCAGGGAAAATATTGACCCAAGTGCCGTCATCCGCGAAGTTTGAACATGCGGTGAGGGGATCAAGATTCGCTTGCACTAAAATGGTGTTGGTTCCATTTTTTAAGAAGCCAGGTGGAATTTCGATAGGCAGTTTTGTTAGTTGCGTGGTCTCTTTTGAAAAGTGACTGCTTCCAATGGGCCGATTGTTCAAATAGATGTTGATTCCTGAGGAATCGTAGCTCAGTAGGTCTGAATGATTGAAGAGTAGATTGATTTTGCCATGTTCTTCAAGGATAAACGGCCGTTCGTTTGGAATATCAAAAGAAAAGGTCATCTGAGCTTCTTTGGGGCCATAGAGCGTACGTACATCATGACCTAAATCGGCTAACGTAAATTCCGGCGAGAAAGCAGATGGTGGTAATTCTTCTTCATAAAGTACTTCTTCAATGATGGCAAAATCAAATCGTTCAGTTGCAGGTCGAATCACACCATAAGCCAATGCGTTGGCTGCTTTCTCAATGCCAATTGCGCTTTTCCCGGAAACATGCAGAATGACTTTTGATTCTTCCCAAGGTGAATTGGTGAGTTTCAAAATACCTTCATCTTTATCCGCTGAATCCAGCAAAGCGCGATCTTCACCGCCAAAAATCATTTCTGTTGAAACAAAGTCATCATATTTTCCGACAAAGATAAGGTGTGATGTCGCTTTGATCTGGTCTGTGAGGTTGCTTTCATTGACTAAGTTAAAAGAGGTCCTGTTACTCATTCGTCCAAAACCGGCTGCTGTTGTTAATAAGCCAACAGCGTCTTCTTCAGAAATGTTATCCGGAATAACAAAGGTACCTACATTGGGCAAAAACGTGTTTTGTTGAATAGGGAAGGGCAATTGCCGTAGATCGGTTAGAGGTGAATTTTCAACATAAGCCAAGGAAAAATAGGATTCTTCCAAGATGTGAATTGATGACGTATGAGGACTTTCACAGCTGAAATCAGTTTCTAAGCTAATTTCTAAAGCGTATGAACCTCGGCCATCATCTTCTAATAGCTCCTTTGGAATGCGTATATCCAAAATGACCTTCTCATTTGAATTGATAAATTGCTCAGCTAAGATAACCCCTTCAAATTTAACAAACACAGTGCCACCAAAGACGTTTTCATTTACCACCAAACCATTTTGACGCACAAATGGTTGAAGTTCTAGATAAACGCCAGTTCCTTCTAGTAAAGACCAATGAGCTGGAATATTTAGTGTATAGGACTTGGAAAAATTAGGTTGTTCCAGCACGTCATTATTGAAATTGAGCTGATCAAAAGTGAAGAGGGCCCAGGTAGGATCCTCAACTGTTTCAGTTGTCGTGGTGTCATTTTCAGATGATGTTTCTGTGGGCACAGTCTCATCTGTTGGATTTTCTTGGGCACCTACTGGAGATAAAAAAATTGAAAATAAAAGTACAATAGCGATAACTACAGATACACGATACTTATACATTTGAACCTCTAGGAAAAACCTTTTAAACGGGTATCGGTGTACGGAAATACGATCTTAGCTACAAACTGATGAAACAAATTTGTAGTTTTTGAGGGAATGGAATCTTGGTAATGCGATTCTAATCCGTAAACCTAGGTCAAAAGGGGACTTGCGTTCTAATCTCGTTAATTGGTTTTATTCTCTTAATTTAGACTTACAAGCTTAATTAAGTGAAATTTCCTTTATATTTTGCTTGTTTCGTCTGGGGGCTTTGGCAATTTGGTGATTTGAATTTCAGGTAATGAAAAGAAAATTTAAGGATTTCATGCAACTTTAAAATGACCCTTGCGTAAAGAAAGTAGATTGATATTACAAAACAGACCTTCTAATATTTAATGAAGGGATAAAAAAGAAATTTCCAACTGATAGGAGTTGATGACTAAAAATGGCTAAACAAAGATTAACACGTACAAATGGCATGATTGCAGGGGTTTGTGGTGGTCTTGCAGATTTTTTTGGAATTAATGTATTTTGGTTCCGTTTATTATTTGTGCTTTTAGCACTGCCTGGGGCGGCTCCCGGGGTGCTCCCTTACATCATTTTGTGGTTCATTATGCCACGCCGATAATAGAACTTCGATAGGGACGCTGAAACCAGCGTCCCTATTTTTTTGCCTATTCCCCTCTTACTTTTGCATAAAATTTATGAATTTTTGAGAAGATAGCCGTTTCTTCTTCGTTTTCAGGTCCGCCTAAGATTTCTTTAACTTCTGCTTTGCTACGCTGTTTGACTGGCCAATCCTCTGCAGAGGCGACGCGTAAAGCGACCCTTGATGCCAAAACGGCCGCTTCTCGTAAGCTCGTCACTTCAGCTTTGTCTAGCGTATCGTAATGGGTGTGACCGTATCCACGTCCCGTACGCGCGCCTCGCAAATTTCCGATAGCGCCTGTTGGAACACCTTCAAGCAAAAATGGATAATGATCTGAATGGGCACTAATGGATTGCCCCACTTTGTAGTAAAGTGCCATTTCATCTGACCATGCTTTAAATACAGGTGCTAAATCAGGCCACTGGTTTAGCACAATATCTTTGTGGGATAAAGCACCGGCACTGTCCATATTGAAGTAAAAGCGTACATTGTTCATTTCATCGATGTGATTTTGAACGTATTGTGTTGAACCAATCAGGCCAATTTCTTCAATGCCCCAAAGTGCAAAACGAACTGTATATGGTAGGTCTGGTGCATATTGACCCAAAACGCGTGCTGCTTCCAAAACGGCAACAGCTCCTGACGCTGGGTCGGTTGCCCCTTGAGAGATGTCGTGCCCGTCATAGTGACAGCCTAGCATAACGATTTCATTGGGGTCTTTTTTGCCAGGAAGTTCACCAATGATGTTCCAAGATACCATTTGTTCAATTTCATCGGTACTTTGAATTTTGAGGCGAACACGGCCGTTCCTTTTTAGCAATCGTTGAAGAAATTTACCATCTTCATAAGAAACAGAAATCGCAGGAATGTGGCCAGCCCCTGTCTCTCCTACGCCGCCGGTAGCTGGACCATATCCTGGGTAATGATTGACGAAAATAAAGCCAGTTGCACCTGCTAGGATAGAACGGCCGTATTTTTCATTGCGATGCACCCAACGTTTCACATCATTGGGGCGAACTTCACTGGTTGTTAAAACAATATTCCCTTTGATCTCATCAGCTCTTGCATCAAAATCGGCGGGATCGCCATCTTCCAAATCAACGAGCTCAGCTTCAAAGTCAGCTGGTGGTGAGTGAGGGAGTGTTATACAGGGAATGCTCTTTTGAATGGGTTCCAAAATTTCTAACGAAACTGTTCCTCGTCGCCAACCTTCATAAGGAAGTTCTTCTAAATGGACATTGGATAGTCCGTATGATTCAAGCTTCTCTTTAATGAAGTTTGCAGCAAGTTTTTCCCCTTCAGTACCTCCAAATCGTGATCCAAACTCATCACAAAGCGTCTCGAGATTGTTCCAAATCTCCATGTTCGTATAAATGTCGCCAACAATTTGCTGATCAACCGATAAAAATGGGTTTTTTGATGTCATAATTCTCCTCTTGGGTAATTGGTTGCTAAATTAAACCGCAAAGAGGGGGAAACAGGCAAAATTAGAGGGTTATTCTAAAGAGAAGACATCATCAGTCATGCGTTTGCGGAAGGTTAAATCTTTAAACATCTTTTCTAGAGGTGAGCGCCACCGGTCATTGATTTGCAAAGCGGATTCGAATAAGTCATGCGCTTCTTGCTCAATGGAGGTTGGAATTGTGGTAAAAAATCGTGTCAACAGCATTTTGATTTGCATATCAACGCTTTTGCGATCTTTTGTTTGCTTGATGTAGGTCGCAAATTGGGTTAGCCAGAACAGGCTCATTTCTTCGTCCCAAGGATGTTGATGGTTTTTTAAGACGGCCATCATGGGATGATCCACTTTTAGGAGGTTTCGATCAGTTTTAAACTGATCTTTGTTTTCCAATATATAGGATTTTAACGTGTCATGCTCAATGGCACGGAGGAGCCTAGCAACTTGGGTATCAAAAGAACGTTGAATCACAAGTTGTTTAATCCACTCTTGGTTGTTTTGCTTTCGAGCGGCCGTTGTGAATGAGTTTAGTAAAGTACGTGGCCAGCGTGAATGATTGATGGCCCGAATGATTTGAGGGATGGTGGCCTTCCATTCAAGTGTCCAATAATCTAAAGGAACGGCGCTAACCATTTGGGTGAGCTGTCGAGAACGGAGTCGAGGGATATCCATTTTGGGATCGGTAGGCTGTATGCCATCTCGCGTCATTTCAGGTTTGAGCTCTCGTGGGAAGCTGATATTGATTTGCCCTTGTTTCCACAACACAATGAACCGGGCGTGATTGGCCATTCTCATTGCCAATCGGGAGTCAGGAAGGAATGCAAGAAGATCGGCGGCTTTCCGACGAACTAAGTGGCTTCGATCGTCTAATGCCGCTTCAAGAAAAGGCTCATCCGCCATGCTAATATTATTTTCAAGGATTTTGATCATGCTATGACGCACATGGTCTGTGCTGCTCCGCCAAAAGTTTTCGAGTAGCTTCCGAGCAAGCTCAGGATTCTCGAGGCGTAAATTAGACAGAAGCTGATGACGCTTTATTGTTTCATTGTTGTCCCAATACCTCAATAATCCAGACCAAGTATAAATATCGGGAACAGCATAATCCCAGGCCGGATTTTGTGTGGCTAACCATCGCCCTTCATTTCCAAGAATGGGAAGAATATACGGCCGTAACTTGATTGATTTCACCCCTTTGTCTAGGAGGTTTGGTAAATACTGGGGTGGAAGTCGATAGCCGGCTTGATGAATATATTCCAAAAAATTAGGGAGCAATATGATGTGCTGCCCATACATTACATCATTTAAGAAGCTGATAATTTTGGCAGGAGTAACGGGGCGGCTATCTGGTTTGGGCAGGCTTGGTCTTGGCGTATGACGTTGTTCTGGTAAACGGCCGTTTAAGTCGTGCATTGCCATAATGCCGGCTTGCATCAAAAGTGTAAGCTCTGGTGTATCAGCAGAAGCACTGTTTATTAAATCAGAAACAGGTGAAGAACCGTTTGATTTTGATCGATTTTGAGATGGTTCATCCTCATTTCGATGAGTGCCTAAAAGCGCTTGTTTGGTGATTGAGGCCCAATCGCTCATTTGATCCCCCTAAATGTGTGTAAGTCTCTCCAAACGGAGTTGATGAGAATAC
>JANQSK010001262.1 GCA_028284105.1 Anaerolineae bacterium | reverse complement strand
GACGTCACCATATTAGATGTGGGCGGGCGCATTGAGCTCCTTGAACGATTCTTACCTTATAAAATTGTGTCCGTAAATCCCGATGGTACAGGCTCCGTTTGGGGGGATGGCATGGCGCTTCCCTTTGGCGATAACGCCTTTGACGCAGTCGTGAATATTGACACCTTAGAGCATCTGCCTGAGACAAACCGATTGCCATTTATTCAAGAATGTTTGCGCGTCAGCCAGACCGTCGTCTTGGTAGCTGCTCCCTTTGGCAATGAAGGACATATTGCGCTTGAGAAGCAGTTAAACGACCTACATAAAGAAGTTCATGGTAAACCTCACCATTATCTTGGTGAGCATGTTGAAAATGGATTGCCCACCCCTGAACATTTGTTAAGTTACGAGCAAGCGCTTAAGCCAGCCACGGTGTCACGTCACTACGCGGGAAGCTATATTTGGCAAGGCGAATCTTTTGCGCGGGCTGTGCGGGCACAACGCCAACCGAGATTGGTTGCTGCAGGAATGCATGTGTACAATCAGCTTATTAATTTGGCTTTGTTCCACCCCATTCAGTTGACAAAGACGCCCAAAAACCACACCAATCGCTTTTATTTAGCTATCCAAAAGTAAAACGAACCCAATTAAATTACAAACTAGGATTGTCATACCCGGGAAGGCTGTTCTGTTGAAAACATTTTTTTAGGGATAACAGAACCTTTCAACTTGTCACCCCCGCGAAGGCGGGCATGATAGGCAAGGAGGATAATCATCCTTTTACCACTCTTTTCAACAGAGCTACGAAGGCGAGTATCCATTTATTCACAAGAATGTTGATGCCAGTCTGCACGGGCATGACAATTGGTGTTGTTATTTCGTATCGAGTGAGTCGATTTTTTCTTGAAGGGAACGAACCAGGCTGGTGAGATGCTCGATCTCTTCTTGTTGATGGCGATTAACCGAGTTGAGGTGAAGGATCCAATCAGCTTGGGTTTGATTGATGGAAGCTTGGCTGGCGCCCATTCTGTTGACATAAAACAGGGAGAGGTTGTGCAAGGCGACACGTAATCGACGAATAAAGCCGTTCACAAAGGGGATGGGACGGCCGTTTGCCGTAATATCGATCTTTTGATGAATCGCATCAGCACTCATTGTTTTTGTCAGTGCTTCAGTTGATTTAAGTGGAGGCTTCGGTGCGTCATCGTTTGTAAATAACGGCCGTTCTTCTTCGCCACGCCGCTGTTCGCCAATCCATTCAGCCGTTTTTCGAACATCCTGAATGCCGCCAGCCATTTCTTGCAGCAGCGTGAGTAGCATATCGTTCAGCTGAAATTGATGATTTAATACATTTTGAAGCGCATCTTCATCCCCCTCAACATCATAAGCAAGATTACGGATTTTGTTTTGATGCTGGCGCACCGTTTGGATGCCCTGTCCTAATTCATCACGCGAGATAGAGCCTTGTAATAGTTCAAATTCAATATCAGCGATGACATCTGCGGCTGTGAGTGTGCTTTTCATAACTTTTCCTTATCCCCTACTTGCGTTGCTTTTTTGGATGACTTCTCGATAAACGGCCGCATATTGCTTTGCCATTTGGACATAGGTGAACTTGTCCATTAGCTGTTGACGACCGGCACTTCCCATTTCATAAAGCTGTTGGGGAGATTGCAAAAATGAAACGATTGCTTCGGCAAGTTGGGCTGGCGCTGCTGGGTCAACAAGCTTGCCCGTCACGCCATCGTCCACCACCTCAGGAATGCCTCCTGCCCGGCAGCCAATGACAGGTTTGGCATAGTTCATCGCTTCAAGATAGATCAGTCCAAATGATTCATAAAGAGATGGCGCGACAAACAGATCGCAGCTTTGATAGAGCTGATTGAGTTGTTCTTCACTTACCTGACCTAAAAATGAAACATGTTCGGTGAGCTCTGGATAGGTTCTTTGGAAATAAGACGCATAGGGAATGCCGTGTTGCTTCAAAAAGCCATCTCGAGCGCTATTGTCTGCCCCAGCAATAACAAATTGGACATTGGGCACGGCTTGAACCACCGAGGGAATAGCCTCGAACAAGTCGCGAATCCCTTTCCGCTTTTCAAGACGTCCCAAATATAAAACGGTCAATGTTTCCGGTGGATTTTGGAGATCAAACGGCCGTGTTTTTTCATCCTCTACCGGAACAATGCCATAGGGGACAATCGAATAATCATCCGAGGTTGTTGAGATGCCGTATACCTCTTCTACCTTTCGCATGGTGGCGTGTGTGTTAGGGAGTAGATGGGTAGCGCGTTCTAGGAGTGTTTCCTCCATGTTAACCGCCAAGCGTGTATCTGTGTCCGTCAAATTC
>JANQSK010001247.1 GCA_028284105.1 Anaerolineae bacterium | reverse complement strand
CGACACTATATCAAAACGGGCAGGTGGGAAGTCATCGGCGCCATGTATATTGAACCAGACGGGAATTTACTGGGTCCCGAGAGCTGGGTACGGCAGATTCTTTTTGGCAAGCGATTCTTGCAAGAAGAGTACGGGGTTGATACGGATATTTGCTGGATGCCAGACGTTTTTGGCGTTTTGTACACTTTGCCTCAAATCCTCAAAAAGAGCGGTATTAATTACTTTTTAACTGCAAAGCTGAATATTTGGAACGACACTAACGTTTTTCCCTATGATTCTTTCCGTTGGCGAGGCCCAGATGGATCTGAGGTGATTACCCATTTTCCCCCAACCCACTTTGCGCAAGATTTTACGGTTAGTAATTTAAGACGGCATTGGCGGGATTATCGGGAGAAGCTACAGGCTTCAGAAAATCTCTTCATTTATGGTTGGGGAGACGGTGGCGGTGGTCCAACACGCCGAATGGTGGAATTTAGTCTTCGCGCCAAGCAATTTCCTGGCTTGCCTAAAAGCAAAATCCAAAAAACGGCCGATTTTTTCCATAGCTTAGAAGATAAGAAAGAGCACCTTCCTGTTTGGGATGATGAGCTTTATATGGAAGGGCATCGTGGCACTTATACGAGTAAAGGGTTTTTAAAACGAAATAACCGAAAAGCCGAACTGTTTTATCGTGATATCGAGATTATGAGTGTGTTTGCTCGCTTATTTGGTGGGCCAAGAATTCAAGAAACATTAAATGAAGGGTGGAAGCTGATGTTACTCAATCAGTTCCACGACACTTTGCCGGGGTCACACGTACAGGCGGCTGTTCCGGATATTAAAGAAGAGTATGCGCAACTGTTTGAAATTGGGGACGCTGTTTTTCAAAAGCTGGCTGCCTATTTTCAACGGAATATTGATGCAGCCGCTGATTTGATGTTGCTCAATACGCTCTCTTGGGACCGACTTGGATTGATTTCCTGTGAGGCACATCCCGATGCAGCCGCATTGAGATTGGTGGATGGTTCTTTAACCTCTGTTCAACAGTGGGCGGGCAAAACTTGGGTACAAACGATGCTGCCTTCGATGGGTTGGACTGTCGGTCAGTTTGTTGAAGAAGAAACGGCCGTTACACCATCCACGGCCATATTTTCAGCGAACCAAATTGAAACCCCATTTTATGAAATAACCATCGATTCACAGGGTAACTTTTCCCAAATTGTTGATAAACGAAGCAACCGCGAACTGCTTTCTGGCGTAGGTAATGACCTTCAGGTATTTGAAGATGATCCAGGTAAAAAGTTTGGCGCTTGGGACATTGCCTACCATTTTGAAGAGTACCGCTATGAGGTTGATCAAGTGGAACCGTGGACAATGGTTACAAATGGGCCGCTCTTTGCTGTATTTTCAGCAACATGGCGTGTCTTAAATTCAACGATTACCCAAGAAATGTGGGTCTATCAAAATAGCCCTCGAATTGATTTTAAAACAGAAGTTGACTGGCAAGACTCAAAAAAGCTTCTCAAAGTGGCTTTCCCACTCAAAATTCGCTCACGAATGGCGACCTATGATTTGCCATTTGGACATATAGAGCGCCCGACACACCGTAATACAAGTTGGGAGCAAGCTAAATACGAAGTGTGCGGTCATAAATGGGCCGATTTGTCTGAAGGGGATTATGGCGTTGCCCTCTTAAATGATTGTAAATATGGGTACGATATTCGAGAGAATGTGATTCGATTATCGTTGGTGCGCAGCCCAACGCGCCCAACGCCACGGAGCGATATTGGTCTACACCAATTTACGTATTCCCTTTTACCCCATGATGGAAATTGGCGTGATGGCCAAGTTACCCGTCACGCCTATGAGCTTAATAGTCCCGCCATTGGCGTTCAATTGAGTCCATCAAAGAATGAGACAGGCCACATGCCTGCTACCTACTCATTTTTACAAGTTGATTCGCCAAGTGTGATCGTAGAGGCGTTGAAACAGGCTGAAACAAGTGATAATGTGATTGTGCGTACTTTTGATGCACATGGCACTCATTGTGCCCCATTAACCTCCATTGCCCAGCCATTTGAATCCGTTTCGGAAACGGATCTACTCGAACAAAACCCAGTCCATCTTCAATCTGCAGACCAACAAACCTTCTCTTCACCGTATCAGCCGTATGAAATCAAGACATTCAGTCTTAAATATATTGAATGACCATGCCTATGCCTTCTTCTAAAAATCGAATAGCAATGCCATCGACACGTTATCTTGACCTAAGCGATATGGGGCTTCAATTTGAGATGGATGGTGCAAACGGCCGTTTATTGGGGTGGGGGTATTATGTGCCTGAATGGTGGCGGAACTATCTTCACTCACACTCGTTTTTTGAATTGTGCTACGTCTATCAGGGAGAAGGTAGCTTTCACTTAGATGGGGCTGAGCATCCATTGAAACAGCATGATCTTGTCATTGCTCGTCCGAATCGTAAACATGAAATGATCTCGTCCCAACGTGATCCGTTAGGGATTTATTTTTGGGCTTTTTCGCTTTTTGAAAAGCCAACTCTTTTTGAGGATGATGGTGCATCGTTGTGGCATGGCTTGCTAAACGGCCGTGTTTCGAAAGTGCCTGCACCAAGCTTGCAGCAAACGCTTCAATTGATTGCTGATGAAATGAATACCTTCGAGGTTGGTTTTCACGATGCGACAACGGGGCTGTTTAAAAAGCTAGCCATTGATTGTGCTCGGCTGCTATCTGACACTGCTCAAAAGGCGCATAGTAAACCCATTCTTCCAAACATGAACAGCAGCATTGTGAAGCAAATTATCCATTTTTTGCATGATAACTATCCATTAGACCTCACCATGCGGGATATTTCTGCACAGGCTCATTTGAGTGAACGGCACCTCAACCGCCTTTTTCAACGAGATACGGGTCAAACGGTAATGAGCTATTTAACAGAATTGAGGCTTAACCAGGCGAAACAACAATTGCTGGAAACGAACCTGATGATTCATGAAATAGGGCAACGGGTGGGGGTGGAAAACGGCCGTTATTTCGCTACGCTCTTTCGCAAGCACATTGGCTGCTCACCTAAGCAGTTTCGCCAAAACAAAGGAACCATTTTTCAATAAGCAGAATCATGTCTGAATTTTGAACATTTTTGTCACGATTGAAGAGTTAGCAAAATCGGCATCATGATATAGTGACATTGTTCAATTTTACTTACGATTTTTAGGAGAAAGATGATGCTCAATTCAGATCAAAAACAATTTTTTCAAGAAAATGGTTACATATTGTTAAAAGGTGTCTTTTCAAAAGAAGAGGCCAAGGCATTCCGTGATGAAGCCCATGCACTCATTGAGCGCGTTTCGCAAAGAGGTAGTGTAGAAGCGACTTGGGATAGCGCTTCAAAAATTACCATGACGAAAACGCAACTGAAACATTGCCACAATGTGCAATTTGAATCGTCGTTATTTAGTCAGTTGATTGTGGATGCCCGAATCACAGATCCTGCATCAGATGTGATGGGGACGCCAAATGTTCAACTGCACCACAATAAACTTTTTATCAAACCCCCTGCTAAAGGATCACCATTCCCCATGCACCAAGATCATCCTTTCTTCCCGCATGCGAATCACAGTATGATCGCGGCCATCATTCATTTTGATGATGCTCCAGAAGAAAAAGGGTGTGTACGCGTTGTGCCGGGTAGCCACAAGCAAGGGCCAATTAAACATGAAGAGGATCGGGGATTTTATTTGCCATTTGACCAATATCCTTTGGAATCTTCTGTTTTGTGTGAAGCCGAAGCGGGTGATGTGCTTCTTTTTAGCTACCTCACCATTCACGGGTCGGGAGTAAACGTCAGCGATGAAGCTCGAACAACGTTACTGATTCAAATGAGAGACCCCCAAGACCCGCCAACTGTAGATCGCCATCAATCACGAGGCCAAGGCATGATGCTTCGTGGTGTTAATTTAGGAAGCTAGAGTCGTCGGGGGAGCCT
>JANQSK010001242.1 GCA_028284105.1 Anaerolineae bacterium | reverse complement strand
GCCTAGATGCAGCCTTTGAACAGATATGTAAAATCATGGCAAACTATTACGGTGTTCCTCGTTCAGGGTTTGTGCTTTTCAATGAGGAACTTACTTTTGGGACTGTAATTGCTGAATACTCTGAGTCGAATTTGCCAAGCTCAGTTGGGATGCAAATTCCTGTTCAGGGCAATCCTTCTAATGAATATATCATTGAAAATAAGACCCATTTGTACATTGAAAATGCGCAGATAGATCCACTTATGGCGCCAATACACGATGTCATGAAGGAATTTGGCATCGGCTCAATTTTGATCATCCCCATTTTGAACAACAACCAAGTTATTGGCACCATTGGATTTGATACCACTGAAATCAAAGAGTTCTCTGAAAGTGAAATCCTCACGGGGATCAACGCAGCCTCCCAGATCAACCAAATTATCCAAAGAATTTTAGTAATTGAAGCACTAGAAATGAGTGAGTCTCAATTTAGAGACACCATCGCGAATTTGCCTGCCCCGCTTGCTGTTATTGACTTAGAGACTGGTTATCTTCCCTATGTTAATGAAGCGTTTTATTCACTATTTGGGGGAACGCCTGACCAAGTCATCAATGTGATACATGCAAGAAACTTTTACCAAAACGCTGAAGATCGCCCAAGAATCCTCAACCTGCTTGAGAAAAATGGCAATGTCGAAAGTGAGGAGATGGCCTTAAAGAAAATGGATGGTTCCATCTTTTGGGCTGAGCTCTCTATGCTCAAAATCAACTACTTTGGTAAGCCTTCTCTTTTGACCGGTTTCTATGACACAACAAGCCGAAAAGAGTCTGAGCAACTCCTTCTTGAAGCAAAAAACACGGCTGAAGAAGCCAATCATCTCAAATCAAAGTTCCTTTCAAATATGTCTCATGAATTGCGCACACCTTTAAACGCGATTATCAACATGGCCGGTTTTGTATTGGATGGCATGTTAGGAGATGTCAACGAAATGCAAATTGATGCATTAGAGAAAACAGTTGATAGTGGCCAGCATTTGTTGAGTTTGATTAACGATATTCTCGACCTCACCAAGATTGAGGCCGGTTTGATGAATATTGTTTTAGCACCTGTCGATATGAACAATATGCTTGAAAGCGTTTCTGCAACAGGGAAGGGGCTTGTTAAAGATAATAATATTTCTTTTATTACCGAAATTGAGCCCGATTTACCAACTATTTCGGGTGATAAACGACGCATCAGACAAATATTCCTTAATTTGATCTCGAATGGCATCAAATACACACGGGAAGGTGAAGTCCGATTAAAAGCGTATGCGAATGATGATGGCATTTATATTTCTGTTACTGATACGGGAATTGGTATACCTAAAGAAGATTTTGAATTGATTTTTACAGAGTTTGGTCAAGCCAAAAACATGCTGGGTAATGTTGCAAGTACGGGGCTTGGGTTACCGATTACCAAGCAGTTGGTTGAAATGCACGGGGGAAGAATTTGGTTTGAAAGTGAAATCAATAAGGGATCTGTTTTCTCTCTATTTCTGCCATTAAAGGCACCGGTTGTGCCAACCGCAATTGTGCTTGAGCAAGGAGCATAAATATTATGGAATCAATCAATCAAATCTCTGTCTTAATTATTGAAGATGATGAAGTCAATCGAATGATTCTTAATGTCCTATTTCAAAAAACCATGAACATTGAGAAAGTTGTTGAATGGTCTAATAGCTTTCAATTTTTGGAACGCCTTCAGGAATTATCACCTAAGCCAGATTTAATTATCATGGATATTATGATTGCTCCCTTTGATGGGTATGAAATGATTCAGAAAATTAGAGAATTGCCAGAGTTTGATGATATCAAGATTGTGGCGCATACAGCTAGCGTCATGCGTGATCAGGTACAAGAAATGAAGGCCCACCGCTTTGACGGTCTCATCAGTAAACCGATTACACGGGAGCTTTTTCCACAATTAATTAACCGCATTATGCAAGATGAATCGATTTGGTACATTTCCTGATTATTTAGGAAACGGCCGTTTCTCCCAAAGCAATCGCCCCTAAAACACCAGCTAGATTCCCCAGCTTCGGTGGCACAATATACCCATCAATATCCGTCAAAATCGAATGATGTTGTACATATCCATTGAGGAAGGCTTGCACCTTCTCGCGAATCATGGGGAAGAGATGGGTTTGTCCCATCACGCCACCCCCAAGAATAATCCGCTGTGGTGACAAAATCGTAATGACATTTTCAAGAGCAAGCGCAATGTAATGCGCTTCAAGTTCCCAAGCTGGATGGTCGGGCGCAAGCG
>JANQSK010001175.1 GCA_028284105.1 Anaerolineae bacterium | reverse complement strand
GAAAGTCGACCCAAAATCCAATTTTTGTTAGGCCAAACAGAGTTAGTTTATCTGTCCAACAAAGTATAGAAGCTGGCATACACATGTCAAGAGGATTTTAGTTTTGCCTCCTTTTCAATTTTGATGTTTCATATTTACATAACGTATTCAGCGGCATGGCTTATTACCGTTGTCGCAACCATTTGCTGAGACGTGCTTGTTGCCACAGCACAATCCCAGAAATTCCTAAGGCGGGAAAAAAGATGAATTGGATGAACTGTTCCAAAGTTGAACCATCTCCCCACGGACCATAAATAAATGCCC
Organism: Anaerolineae bacterium; assembly: GCA_028284105.1. Classification (GTDB taxonomy): domain Bacteria; phylum Chloroflexota; class Anaerolineae; order Promineifilales; family Promineifilaceae; genus QQUD01. The sequence continues at coordinate 1,968 of JANQSK010001175.1, read as the reverse complement.
CAAGCACGCCTGCCTCAACCAAATGCAAAACCCTTGTCCATTGACGAATTTGTTTATTACTCATTGACAAAATACTCCTTTAAAGTTTTAAGTTACGTCACTTTAATTGAATCTCGTACCATAATCTTGCCCCTGAATGCCAACCTTTTGTCATTTCGTGCCAATCGCTATAATCGATTTATGGAACTCCAAATTCCCGCCATCACGATCAAAGCGGCTTTAGCTGGATTCAACGAACTGGGGCTAAAGGAAGAACTGCTGTTAGAACCCATCGGGCTATCTATGGCACAGTTGAATAACCCATTTGCTTCTGTTCCAAATGAAGCATTTTCCATGTTGTGGATAAAGGCTTTCGAGCAGGATGCTGATCCCACATTGCCAATCCGTGCTGGTTTTGCTGTGCCATTTGGAGAATTTGGTATTTTGGATCATTTAGTGAGTACGGCCGAAACAATTGGCGAGAGCTTTCACATTCTCAACCTGTTTTTTTGGCTTGTATCAACTAATCTATCTCTTATTTTTTCACATGGGAGTCGCGACAGGGTCACCATTGAGCTTAATGAGCCTTCCCGCTTAATTTCAGAGCAATGGACATTGGCAATCATTTACCAGCGCATGTCGTCCTACTTTCCCCAATTTTCAATCAGGAAAGTTTTCTTGCCCCATGACGTCCTTTTGCCAATCACAGAGTACGAAAATTTGTGGTCAGCCCCCGTTGAAATCAGCATTCAGCATGCAGGCATTGAACTTGAAAGTGGCGTCTGGGACGCTAAAAATCAACGCGCAAACCCACTTCTGCACAAGACGCTGTTATCGGTAGCTGAACAAGTTGAACTCAAGCAAATACAAGAAGCGCCATTGCTCTTCGCCATCCGCACAAGGCTCCCTAAAGCGCTAGAATCAGGTCGATTTTCGGCGAATGATATTGCAGAAGAATTAGGATTATCAAAGCGCACTTTTCAACGAAAACTTTCTGAGCAAAATATCACATTCAAAGGGCTGCTTGATTTGTATCGTCAAGAACGCGCCATGTTTATGCTTCAAGAGCGGCAAGCAGACATTGGCCAAATTGCTTATGCGCTGGGGTATAACGAACAGAGCTCATTTAATCGTGCATTTCGTCGCTGGACTGGCAAATCACCTAGCAACTGGATTCAACAGATATGAAGCTTGTTTCAATTGGGGAGGCCACGGCCGATTTTTATCCCCAGCATCAACAAACATTTGTGGGGGGAATCTCACTCAACTATGCTGTTCATGCCAAGCGATGCGGTGCCGACACCGTTTCATTGGTTAGCTGTGTTGGCACAGATGCATATGGGCAACAGATAGTTGAGCGTCTTAAAAGTGAAGGTATTGATCATTCACATGTCACGACAATTGAAGGGAAAACCGCCTATTGCGAAATCATTGTCATTGAAGACGGGGAGCGATACTTCCCACCCAACAGCTATCACCAGCACGTTCTCGCCACCTACGAACCTAGCCCCAAAGATCTCAACTTTATTCAACAGCATGACATCTTGGTCTCTCGATTTGATATTTCATACACCAAAGCCACCTTTGATAAGGTCATGATGGAGTTGCTGTTTGACGGGAAGCGGGTGGCAGATTTTGGAGATTGGTTTGATTATGAAGATCGCCAAGATCAGATATTGCCTTATCTCACTAAGATTGATTTGGCATTCATCAGTGGCGATCAGTCCACCATTGATTATTTCCTGCCGCATAGCTTCCAAGATACACAATGGGTGGTCACGCTAGGTGCTCAAGGCAGTGTGGCATTAAAAGATGGGGAAATAATTAGGCAAACGGCCGTTTCTGTTCCAAACATCATCGACACCACCGGCTGTGGAGACGCCTTCCAAGCGGCATTTACTGTCGAATACTTTAAAACTGGGAATCTAATGACTTCATTGGAGGCGGGTGCCCATCAAGCCGCCAAAACCCTAACCCATTTAGGAGCCA
>JANQSK010001139.1 GCA_028284105.1 Anaerolineae bacterium | reverse complement strand
TTAAGGCGTCTGGCGTAATAGTGCTGAGGGTATTATTCCTTGATGAATCTTTGTTTGGTCTTTCTTCTGAATAGATATAGCGAACCCCCAGATGTTTCTGCATCATGTCAAAAATGTCAGAATCTTTAAATGGCTTTAGCAAAAAATCATCACAACCTGCTTGTAAAGCGAGATGCTGTTCTTCTTCCAAGATGCTAGCAGATAATGCAACAACAACTGTAGATTGACCTTGGTCCGTCGCTTTTATCTGTTGAGTCGCAGCATACCCGTCTTGAATCGGCATTCGCAAATCCATCCAAATTAAATGCGGCTCCCATTCTTGCCAAACTTCAACGGCTTCCATCCCATTTTCGGCTTCTCTTACCTGAAAACCAAGAGGGTTCAGCAGTTCGATTAATAACTGCCGATTAATCTCTTTGTTGTCAACGGCCAAGATTCGATACTCAGGTTGATTCGCTTCCATCCCAATGACGGGACGAATAGGCATCTCAGCGTTGATATCATCCTCTTTAATGAGTTCGACCTGAACATCGAAAGCAAAGGTCGTGCCATAGCCTAACTGACTGGTTACTTCTATTTCACCACCCAGCAGTTGAACAAATTGACGGCTAATAGGTAATCCTAAACCAGTGCCTTCTTCAATTTGAAGACCAGACTCTGTTTGAACAAAAGCTTCAAACAGCTTTTCCATCTCTTCAGGAGCAATACCGAAACCTGTGTCCTTTACGGAAAAATGGAGTGTACATAAAGAAGATTCCATCTTTGAGGGTTTAACACCTTGTTTGTCTTCACTTTCCTCGGATTTTTTTGTGCCAACGGTTACTGTAATGCCCCCTCTTTCAGTAAATTTAAAAGCATTGGAGAGCAGGTTAATTAATATTTGACGCAGTTTTATTTCATCACTACAAACAAATTGAGGAAGACTATTTTCAAGCTCAAAATTGAGGTGCAATCCTTTTTCTCTAGCTTGGAAGGCAAACATCTCCTCAACTGAGTTCAATAATAGATAAAGATCAAAATTCTTGTGATCAATCGATGCACGACCTGATTCAATTTTTGACAGATCGAGGACTTGATTAATGAGGGATAGTAAATATTCGCCACTTTGCTGAATCAAACTAAGATGCTCATCTTGTTCTGGACTCAATGTAGGGCTACGTTTCATCACCTGAGCAAAACCTAGAACTGTATTCAGCGGGGTTCGTAATTCATGGCTCATATTTGAAAGAAATTGGCTTTTTGCTTGGTTCGCAGCTTCAGCCGATTCTTTTTGAGCTTGAGCCGACGCTTTTTCTTCTTTCAAAATGTTAAGCTTATTTGCCTGTGCTAAAGAAAGCATGAGGACAAGCATCGAAAAACCAATACGCACACTGTTTTGGATCAATACTTCACTAATAAGATTGATGCCTAATCGTGCAGAAGCCAGAATGATGACTGAAAACAATGTGACAATAACGGAAACCATAAAAAACCGAGCTGCTTGGTCCTTTTTGATCCACATCAAGACACCAGTGAGCAATACAGTAAGCATTGTCACAATTTGAATGATTGAGAGTCCGCTTTGAAAAAAAGTATCGTTTTCAGCCAGCAAGACACCTATTGTTAAAATCAGTGCCGCAATTTGAATACCCCACATTAATAAATGGATTCGGGGTTCTTTTTGTCGCGTATTGAGAAAAGTCATCGTAAAAAAGAGGGCTGAAGCGGTAGTAAATTCGGTAGCTAATACATTAGAGACACGACCCCAACCAGCTTTCGTTGGCCACAAAAACTGACTAGCAAACCCATTGGTTGATACAACAAGAAAGAGAAATCCCAAGATAAACAAAACGAGATGGAGGTAGCTAATATCCCACAGTGAGAAAAAGAGAAAAAGATTGTAGCAGGCCATGATAAATAGGAGACCTAAGAAAGCCCCTAGCGTGAACATCTCAGTCTGTCGTAAATGACTAAAGGCGGTTAATGAGCGAATGGTCATCGGTATCGAGATTGAATCGTCACTTTGGAATCGAACATAAACGGTATGAACTGTATTATCCTCTGCGACATTGAGTGGGAAGACAAAGCGATTATAGGGAAGGTCACGCACGGTAAACGGCCGTAAATCCCCCGACTCCAAACGCTCATAGGAGCCATCTGATGAGACTAAATAAAGATCGATAAAGCTCATGATGGTTCGATCAATATCCAAATACCACACCTGATGAGAGCTACTCTGATTGATGATCTGAAAACGAGCCCAAATAACAGAATTGGTGTAGCCAAATGAGGGCACTTCCTCTTGGCTTTGTTGAAACTGAGACTGATCGATGTTGGTGACAATATCGCCTATCGTTAAGACCCCATCCTGATCTTCAAATATCTCTAATTGTCGCCCTAAAGGGTATTCACTTTGCGAGTCATTGAGGGTAATGACATCTGAAGATTGAGCCGAAATCTGAGGTATCCAGCTTAATAAAACAAGTACCATGACAGGAAGTATTCGCCACCATAATTGTTTTACTTGGAGATTCATAATTTAATTATAGTCAAAGGGACGTGTGACCCTTTGACATGTTTATAGGACTTAAGTCCTTCTCTCAATCAGCAAACGTTTTTAACCCCCTTCACCAGCCCTTATTTTGACTACTTTTGATCTGAATGACATTTACCTAAGCATATTGCTCAAAACTACTTGACGCACACAATTATGTTTCCTTCAACCCAATCATCTAATCGGCAACAGATTCAACACCACGTGCTCGTTTAATGTATTTCAATTTTATCTACTCGCCACGAGTAAACCTCATCTGGATGTAATAAATGCAACTGACGCCCTTCCGTGGAAGGGTAACGGCCGTTACCGCAACAAACCACTTTTCACTATAATAATTAGCGTGATAAACACGCTGTTGCAAACCAAACTGTATATTCCACCCACGCGCACCACTATCGTGCCACGTACACATCTCATTGAACAACTTAGCAAGGGCCTTAATGGCAAACTAACGCTGCTATCTGCGCCTGCTGGGTTTGGCAAAA
>JANQSK010001128.1 GCA_028284105.1 Anaerolineae bacterium | reverse complement strand
TGATACAGCCTAGTGATACAAGAGGAGCCGTTGCAAAGCCATACTCTTCTGCGCCTAACAAGGCAGCAATAATCACATCGCGTCCAGTTTTAAGCTGACCGTCCGTTTCAACAACGACTCGATCACGTAGCTTGTTAAGTAACAACGTTTGGTGTGTTTCAGCTACCCCTAGTTCCCAAGGTAGCCCAGCGTGCTTGATACTCGTTTGTGGAGAAGCGCCTGTTCCCCCATCAGACCCACTGATTAGAATGACATCAGCATGCCCTTTGGCAACACCAGCCGCAATGGTTCCAACACCAACTTCAGAAACCAGCTTCACGTTGATTCGAGCCTCTCGATTGGCATTTTTTAAGTCATAAATCAACTGAGCCAAATCTTCAATGGAATAAATATCATGATGGGGCGGTGGTGAAATAAGCCCAACACCGGGGGTTGAATGGCGCGTTTTTGCAATCCATGGATAAACCTTCTTACCGGGAAGTTGTCCACCTTCACCAGGTTTTGCACCCTGTGCCATCTTAATTTGAAGCTCTTGCGCATTGACGAGATATTCACTCGTGACGCCAAAACGTCCGCTAGCAACTTGTTTAATCGCAGACATTCGGGAATCCCCATTCGCATCTGGGATGAAGCGCTCTGGATCTTCTCCGCCTTCGCCTGTATTGCTTTTGCCCCCAATACGATTCATTGCGATTGCCAACGATTCATGGGCTTCTTGACTAATTGAACCATAGGACATGGCGCCCGTTTTGAACCGTTTCATGATTGCTTCAATTGATTCAACTTCATCAATCGAAATAGGGTCTTGTTGTTTGAGTTTGAGCAAGCCTCGTAATGTGGCAAATTGCTTTGAGCGATCATTTACATCGGCAGCGTATTTTTTATAGGTCTCGTAATCGTCTTTACGAACAGCATGCTGTAATCGATGGATGGTTGACGGATTAAAAAGATGATATTCACCTTCTTCACGGAATTGATATTTGCCCCCAACAGGTAAAGCATGACCGTTAGACGGCCGTTCCGGGAATGCCGCAGTGTGGCGAATTGAAACCTCTTTGCCAATAGTCTCCATATCAGAACCAGCAATTCGTGAAGGTGTTCCCGTAAAATATTTATCGACCACATCTTGATGAAGTCCTAATGCCTCAAAGATTTGGGCACCACGATAGCTCTGAATCGTAGAAATTCCCATCTTAGACAAAATTTTAATCACACCCGTCACGACCGCTTTCACGAATTTAGCTTCCGCTTCTTCAAAAGAGACGTTGACAACGAGCTTCTTATTGATAATGTCCTGGATTGATTCGTAAGCGAGATATGGATTGATGGCGTCTGCTCCAAAGCCCAAAAGCGTTGCAAAATGATGGACCTCTCGTGGCTCACCTGATTCAACAATCAAGCTCACCTTTGTACGATTACCAGAACGAATCAAATGGTGATGAAGCCCGGCTGTTGCCAATAATGCAGGAATGCCAGCCTGTGTTCGGTTAATGCCTCGATCAGACAAAATGAGAAGATTAAATCCTTCAGATATTGCTTTATCTGCGGCCTCAAATAACTGGCTCATTGCTTCATCAATACCAGTTCCACCTTCTTTAGGATTGTAGAGAATAGGAAGCGTTGTTGATTGAAAGCCTGTCAATTTGATATGACGCAGCTTGGCTAAATTTCGATTCGTTAAGATAGGCTGATTTAAATGAATTCGTTTAGCAAGTTCAGGTGTTGGATGGAGTAAATTCCCCTCAGACCCTAATAAGGTAAATGCACTTGTTATGAGCTGCTCCCGAATCGCATCAATGGGTGGATTTGTGACTTGTGCAAAGAGCTGTTTGAAATAGCTAAATAATGATTGAGGTTTATCAGACAAAACGG
>JANQSK010001123.1 GCA_028284105.1 Anaerolineae bacterium | reverse complement strand
TGACATCTGAGTCAAACCAATTTTCTTTGTTGTGGAAAACCCGTATATCACCAAACGCAGCTTGACCATCAGTGAGGTCAAAAACAATTTGTGACGCGCGCTCAATGTCAGCAGAAAGCTGCTCCATGTAACTTGGATCATTGCGTGCATCCCATTCAAGCGAGACATCAAGATCGTATAAAGTTAATGTATTTTCTGGTTGGATACGAAGATTAATAATGCCGAGCGTGTTTGGCACGGTTTCCATATCAAGCCCCGCTTCTGATGGGCTTGCGCTGGTGTTGTAGACAATATACGTTGGATTTTGCGGAACGGCCGTTACCCAATCAGGTGATTTAACATTGCTAAATGAACCTGGAGCACCACCTAAATAGCCAACATTGTCATTGTCGGAATAATCCTCAATGATGCCATTTTCACCTTCAAAGATAGGCCAATATCCCACTAAGACATCTCCATCGCTATCTGGCAGAGATTGATTGAGTTCTTGCTGTAATTGGGATGCTGTTCGTGCTTCTCCCCAAATGCGTACTTCATTGATTAACCCGCTAAATTGTTGAGAGAAGTTTTCAGCACTAAACCCTTTAGTACCACCCAAAATGAGCGGATCATCACTATTCGGCAACGCCGCAATATCATGCGTGACCGTTTCTTGGAAAATGCCATTGATGTAAAAAGAGACGTCGTTGTTTGCGTTGAGAACGGCAGCTACATGAACCCATTCGCCAGCGACTAATGATATTTCTTGAGAGTCATAATTGTGAACGCCAAAGGTTGAAAAACGGAGCCCGTCATTGAGCAGACCTAGCCCAAATCCATCAGCAGAGTTGATATTGCCGTGACTAACAATGTACTGCAAACCACGAATGCGTTCGGGACGAATCCATGCAGAAAGAGTGAAGTTGTTTTGCAAAACGGCCGTTTTTGTGACAATGCCAAAATCAACATAATCGTCACTTCCATCAAACGAAAGCCCAATAGGGGCAATGCCGCCATAGTCAACAGGTTTCAACGCAACCAATTGTTCACCAGGTAAAAGTTGGCCTCTTCCTTGCAAAAAGCCCAAATTGTTGGTTTCAAAAGGTATCCCATGACTGTCAGCAATGGGGTTAGCGCCATCAATTTGTCCAGCTGGTAATTGATAAACAATCGCTTCGGAGATGCCAAATACGCTGTTACCGTCTAATACTTTGACTTGATTACCGCGGACCCGAATTGGATAAGTTTGGGTTGTTGCAGCAGGTTGGGGAGAGTTGCTTGGTTTGCTGTTTGTGTAGAGATAAGTGCCAACGGCCGTATTCTCAGAAGGTGCTGTTGCATCAAAGTAGACTTCAAATCGGAAAATCACATTATCGCTTTGACCAAAGAAGCCACTTTCGATGACATTCCAATTAAATTGATGCTGGTTGCTGTTGTTTTGGGTAGGGTAGGGCGCGGATGCTAATTCGGTCACATCTGTGCCGTTTGCGGGTAATGCTTCAAACCACTGTCCACCACCATCAAGGGAATAAAAACCTCGCACAAGTCGTGCATTGGCGCTCTCGGGATGGAATAATGTGTAATTTATTTCAACCGATTCACCATCTCGAATTCCTGGATTTGAAAAGAAGTTTGCGTTGGCGAGTGCATTGGTTGAATTATTTTGATTGCGCTGAATGAGGGAGGAATAAAGGTCAATCGTGATTGATTGTACGGGACCCCCCATCGTCTGAGCAGATCCTTGATATCGATTGTTGAAAAAGACACGGGAACGGCCGTTGCTCGAACCACTAACACCGTTGCCGGCAATGCTTCTCCCTCCTGAAACTAAATCAAGGTCACCATCTTGGTCGATGTCCCCCCAAGCGACTGCAAAAGAGGATAGCCAGCCTTCCGTACCTTTATCTGACGTGAAAATGGGTCCAGCTGCCGTTTGGAGCATACCCTTATCATTAAAGTAAATCTTGTCTGGTTCGACAGCACCACCTGAATCCCCCCGTGCATTGCCAACTGCTAAATCAAGGTCACCATCTCCGTCAGCATCACCCCAAGCTACAGAACGCGTATCGTTCGTGTCTAGGGAGGACCAACACGGTTCGATGTCAATAAAGCCGCCCTCGTTGCAGAAGATTTGGTTTGGTGCTAAACGATTCGCTACAGCTAAATCAAGGTCGCCATCCCCATCAACATCACCCCAAGCGATGTCAAGGCTGTTTTCATTGGCGCCAAATGTAAAGGCGTTCCCATTGCTAAATGTACCATTATCATTGATGTAGATGATGTTCGGTTGATTGGCATTGACAATGGCCAGATCTAAATCACCATCTTGGTCGATGTCACCCCATGCTGCAGCCCGGGTATTATCGTCTGAGGTACCAAGGTTGATGGTTTCAGTTCCTAAGCCTTGATTTGTGAAGGCATTGATATACAAGATATTTGGGCTGGCATCATTTGCTGTAATGAGGTCGAGATCACCATCTCCATCAATATCACCCCAAGCGACATCATAGGTGTTTTGATTTCCACCTAACTCTATAACATCCGCATTATTAAACCCAGTGCCATCATTGATATAAATTTGATTGGGCGTTCCATTGTTCGCAATAGCTAAATCGAGGTCACCATCAAAATCGACATCGCCTAAAGCTGCGCTCTCACTATTTCGATTGCCAAGTATGGTTCCAGATGGTGTTAAAAACCCAGCGCCATCATTCGTATAAATTTGATTTGGATCACCATTATCGTTGGCTTCAACAACATCTAATAGCCCATCTCCATTGATATCTCCGATTGCAATATCTCGTGTTTCATAAACTGTTTGATTTGGAATTGAGGTTGCGACATCATTTATGGCGTGGGATTTGTTTGTATAAATTTTGATTAAATTATCAAAGGCTCCAATAAGGTCTAAATCCCCATCAGCATCAATGTCTGCATGGATGAAATCTTGGTTTGTAATCGTATCATCACTATTCCATGAGGCTGAAGTTTCTAATGATGATCCCGTATTTAAATAAAGCCGTTCTGGTGCATCAAAACTATTGCCGACTATTAGATCTTGTTGCCCATCTCCATTCACATCACCCCATCTAACTTCAACCCCTAAATCAGCTTCTGTTACAGAATTCCAGACGAGATTAAATTGGAGTGTTGCTGGATTATATTGATAAACTTTATGGCTGTTGTACACATTTTCAACCATAGCTAATTCAGCCTGGTTGTCACCATTCATTTCGCCAAAAGCAATATCTGTTGTGGAGCGATTGTATCGTTCCCAAACGAGATTTAATGTGAGGTTGCTTGTGGAATTGTTTTGAAACACTTGGTCTGGATCGCAATTGCTGGGATAGCTGGGGCATTTATTTCCAAATGCAATATCGAGGTCGCCGTCTCCATCAATGTCAGCGATATCTGTTGAGGTTGTTTGGTAGTTGTTTCCATCTTGCCAATCTGGGGATTGAGAGAATGATCCTTCGTCATTTAAGTAGATTTTGTTATCTTCTTCCCAATTAGCAACAATCAAATCCATGTAACCATTGCCATCTAAATCGCCGAGAGCGAGACTGCGCGTATCATCACTTACTGACTCGGTCCATACGAGGCTAAAATTGAGCGTGCCGTCTTCAAAAAGTGCGTCATTGGTGTAGATACGGGTTGCCCCGTTGTTATTCCCAAAAATGAGGTCTAAATCTCCATCCCCATCAATATCTCCCAATATCAAATCACGAGTTAAATCGGATCGATTATCTTGCCAGCCAATTTCATCAAACTGACCATTATTGTTGAGCAAAATAATGTTTGGGGCATTGTTATTCGCAATGGCTAAATCGAGGTCTCCATCCCCGTCAATATCCCCTGCTTTAATAGCACGGCTGGCATCTGTTTCTATAAGATTTGATGCAATTGTGTCATATGGATATTGGATTGAAGTTTGGAGGTTGGCCAAAACGGCCGTTTCTAAAGATAAGTCAACAGACGCTTGCTGTTCAGAAGCGTTTGCGGATGCATAATTTAATGATGTAATAAGAAAAAATAAGCAAATAAATCCAATACTTAACGGTATTAAAAATCGAGGAATGGCTTTTTGACGAACCAACAAGGACACAGTGTTCTGCATGAAGTAATACTCCTCGGCATACAGCAGGCTACCCCTCAATCAAGATTTTTGTCTGTCTGCTAAGTTGGTTACGGTGTTGGGCGATTTACGCACACTTAAATTTTCGCCCAAGATCTTGATCAATGCTGCTGTATTGCTTTTTAACGTACTCTACAATTGTTTTTATACTGTTCCCAGAAAAGGAAAACGCATAGCGATCAATAGCACTTTATTGAACTGAAGCTAATATGTCAAGGGTTTCTTTTAATTCACGAGAGGCTGACAAATTTGTAAATGCTTCGTTTGCAAGATTGAGTTGGGAAATTGCGGCTGGGGATTGATTGTTTTGAATGAGATATTTTGCAAAAGCGAGGCGTGTTTTTGCTAACTCATAGGGGCTTTGATCTTCTAGTATTTTCAAGCTTTTTTGGAATGCTTGTTCTGCTGAAGACAGTTTTAGGCTTTGTCGGATATAGCCAATGACACGCCAGCTCATGCCTTCTTCCAACACAAAGCTATCATTTTCAGCCATCTCTAATGCATGTTGAGCATAACCTTGGGCGTCTTCAAAATCCCCTTTGAGCCAAGCTGTTTTGGCTTTAAGCCGATAAAAAGGTGGGAAAAGATAATTGGGCATTGCGCTGTCTGACGATTGAAGATGATTGAGGTTGATTTCTGCTTGATGCCAATCTTTTTTAGTCAGGTAATAGTCAGCTAAACCTGCATAAGCAAACAGTTCTAGTTCTGATAAATTGAACTGTTTTGAGAGGGAAACGGCCGTTTCAATGTGAGATTGAGCTTGCTGATCATCACCCAATTTAATAAAGAGCGACCCTAAATTGAGATGGGCACTCCCTTCATCGTCGCTGTTTCCCAATGCTTTATGCAATCGAAGGCTTTTCAAATAGTTTCGAGAAGCGCGTTTGAATTGGCCGAGTTGCTCTTGCATAATGCCCAGATTCATGGCCATGTTTGCTAATCGCCGGAAATCGCCCAATTCTTCAGCAACCGGCATGACCTCCAAAATGGATTGAATGCTCTGTTCAAGCTTCCCTTGATAGTAGTAAATAATTGTTAAGTTGAGATAGCCACCAATCAACGCAGGGGTTGTTTCTTTTGGTAGCAAATTTAATCCAATTTGGGCAGACTCAACGGCGTCGTCAAGTTGCCCTAATTTGAGCAACAAGGCTGATCGTTCGATATAAATATGAGCCTTTTCGTGTAAAGCGGCCGTTTCCACATGCTTAGCAAGCGTTTCCAAACTTTGTTCTAACCAATTGAGGGCTTCTTGTGGATCATTTTGTTGAGCCAAGCGCATATTCAAATTGAACATCGTTGCTTTTTCAAGTGCAACCTCGAGAGACAGCGTTCTCCCACTGAGCTTTTCACTCGTTTCTGTTAGATAAAGCTTCGCTTTTTCCCAATTTGACATTTTGATGGCAAACGCGGCTAAACGGTTGAGCAACTGAACTTGAACAAGTTCAGAGTTGGTTGGACATTCAAGAGACCAGTTGAGTAGCTCCGAAGCTTCATCCCACAAACCTCTTGCGTCCATAAAACCAAAATTACCAAACCGATGCTCTGTCAAGGCTAGCGTGCCCATTAAAAGCGGTTCCCACTGTTGATTTTCATAGGCGTAGGAAAGTGCACCGTGAATATTTTGCCACTCTAAATCTAAGCGGAAGTAATTTTCAAATGAGGTGTTTAATTTTGCCATATTGGCAAAA
>JANQSK010001066.1 GCA_028284105.1 Anaerolineae bacterium | reverse complement strand
CTATTTCTGCATCCGTGGCCTCCATCTCCCCCTTCTCTCGGGCATTCTGCAAGGCTCGACTATAGTTGCGCAGTAACATATTTCGGTAGTCTTCGACTTTATCAGAAACCACCTTGTTCGCTTGCCAAATCCCCAGGACAGTGTTGACCATCAGGCAGCCTGCCTGATTGGACGCACCCTCGTGGAAGGGGCTTGCAAACCATTCGAAAAACCATTCAATTTTGTCAAGCCCCCCCGCGGCAATTTTCTCATAAAGTCGGGTCGCATTCGTCAGGTAGAGATCTAATGTGCGCAGAAATAATCCCTCTTTGTCGCCAAATGTATTATAGATGCTAATGCGTGACAGCCCTGTTGCTTTCTCTAAATCAGCAATAGAGGTTGTGCTGTACCCTTGCTTCCAAAAAACGGCCATTGCGCTCTTAATGACCTTATCTTCATCAAATCCTCTAGGCCGTGCCATAACTTTTATTCCATAAAATGAGTTGATTAATTGCTCGTTCTACCAATTCTGAAACGATCAGTATAAAAAGCTTGCATTCTGAAACGATCGTTATATAATGGATTCTAAACTAATCGTTTCGGAACTATTTTAGTTCATTGTTGATGATAGTCAACTTCAAAACAAAAGCGATGAACATAAATTGATTGGAGAAAAAAGATGGACAATGTTATCAAACTAACGAAAGATACGAAGCTTGAATTTGCATTTGGAAAAGTGACAGAAGGAAAAGAACATCAGGTATTCGCAGAATACTTTCCGCTTGTCGGAGCACTTATGGCTGAATACGGTTTGCAGCAATTAGCGACATTTGCAGTCCTTGCTTCCAATGTAGATGGTGTTAAGCCAGTCATGGGCTCAATGTCGCAATGGCCTGAGGTAAAAGGATATGAGAAGCTAATGGGTGATGAAAGATTTACCAGACACCTTCCTATTAGAGATGGAGCGATGGACTTGCTTTCTGATGGTCACATTTTTGATACGACTGACAATGACATCGAAATTAGCTCTGACGAGGAATATGGATTTGTTGTTTCGAGTGAAATTCCTTCTTATCTAAACAGCCTTGTTCAGCTAGAGCTTGCCGAAGGTAGTGCCAATCAGGAATATTCAAACAAATCTTTGGTTTTGTTTCCATGGAGCGGTGATGCTGAAAATCTTTTGGAGAAAGATCAAGGAGATTTGACTGTCTTAAAGGTTAAGTTCAATCCTCAATAGATAGTCGGTTGTAGACTGCAAACAGAAAAGGAATGTAAAAAATGAATAGATCAGAATTTAAAGAAGTAATTAATGCTTCAAAAGAAAAAACGTGGGATGTCTTATTCAATCAATATGGGGATATCCATATCCACAACCCACTTATGACATCTTCTAGCTATTTGAACAATGCCTCCAGAGGAGGGTTAGATTGTGTAAGGCATACCGAGTTTCCTGGAAAGTTGTATCTCGATGAAAAAATAACTCAAGTAGATGAGAATCACAGCTTTACTATAGTAGTGACAGAACATAATCTTCCATTTGTAAAAGAAATGTCTGCCACTTATGAGTTAAATTCAATTGAAGACGAAGTAACGGAAGTAAAAATGACTTCATTTAACTCTTTTTCCCCTCGTTTCATGAAATATTTAATGAGAGGTCAATCGGGCAAATCCTTAGTGAAACATCTTTTTGGCTTGAAGTACTACATAGAAACAGGGAAGACAGTGAATATGGAAAATTATTCGGAAATTTTTCAAGCTTATAAGTAATTGAGGGATGTGCATATTGTACGGAGGATCAAAGTGATTGATATTAAAGCGAAAAGAGTCATTAACAAGCCAATTGATGAGGTTTGGAAATTTATTGTTGAGGAATTCCCCAACTCACATGAATGGGCGGCAGGAACACCGAGCTGCAGAAAGGGGGAGGCGTCCGAAGATTTTGACAGGGTCTGTGACACAGAATCTGGCAGGCTCATGGACAAAATCACAAAAATTGATGATGAAAACCACCTGTTGCAGTTTTCGGTTACGGGGCTACCGTTTTTTGTTCGTTCGGTAGTAAGCACTTGGGCATTAAACAAAATTTCAGACACCCAATCAGAAATTACGATGGGGCCGCGCATCGAAGTCATGCCAGTCATAGGCACCATTATGCAAATCCCAATGAAAATGTCATTACAAAAACTATATCCTGAGTTGCTCAATGATTTAGCCATTTATATTGAAACTGGGAAACCATCTCCTAGAAAGCAAAAGGAGCTTGAGCGTAGAAAGTAATTGTTTTCTGTTCAAAGAGAATGAACAAGCATTTCTCTTATAAAGAAATATCCACAATAGAAAATTTCCCCAAAGCCACCGCTATCGGTGGCTTTTTCGTTTAGTACAATCCGTCATCCCCAAAACGTCATCCCCCTTAGATACGATGTCATCCTTTGGATGGACGACATCATCCTCTCTTAAACCTATACTGACCCTATCAAATCAAACAAGCGAGTTATTGAGTTTGATTAATCAATCGCATGTCACTGAGTTAGGAAAACAACCATGACACACGCAGGAAAAGTAATTTCAAACACGAAGATGGCTGGGACTGTCAAGTTTATCAAGACGGCGGCCGATACAGGTGGCGACTTGTTAGAGATGGAAGCAACCTTTAATACGGCCGTTAATTCCATCCCCGAACATGTCCATCCCAACCAAGACGAGCATATTGAAGTGCTAGCCGGCATGGTTTCCATTGAGATCGACGGTCAAGAGCGCACCTATTTTGCTGGTGAGAGCTTCGACTTTCCCCGCAATGTGCCACACCGCTTTCTTGGTGCCGCTGGTAGCGAAGAAGCAAAAATCCTTTGGCAAATATGCCCAGCATTCGACAGCGAAACCTTTATCGAGACGGTTTATGGATTAGAAGCGGATGGCAAAATGGAAGGTGGCGGGATTCTAAACTTATGCCAAACGGCCGTTATCTACCGCGCATTTCGTACCGAGTGTCGCCTCACCAAACCATCTCAACTTGTGCAAAAATTGATGTTTGGCATCCTCGCCCCCATTGGTCGGCTTCTCGGCTATCAAGCTCGCTATGAAAAATATAGTGGTTCAAGAGCTAGAGAGGATATGACCCTCACCATCCCTTCGCAGGGATAGAGAAAAACAAATCAACAAGCGGCAGAATTTTGACTGCCCATACCTACACTCGGCGTTACCGCCGCAAATTAAGGAGATAAAAATGATACATTTTGAACGAAACCTAGAGATTAATGCCACGCCT
>JANQSK010001037.1 GCA_028284105.1 Anaerolineae bacterium | reverse complement strand
CAGCAGCTTGTTGCGGAGATAAGTCATAATTAGGTAAATCGTAGTTATATTCAGGCCGGCCCGTCTTTCGATAGACAAGTATATGCGGCACCCCACTCTGTTTCATCAGCTCTTGTGCGAAAAGAATGGGCTGGGCGTTATCTACGCTTTTAAGGAAAAATGGCACACCAGCAGCATCTAAAGCAGTCATCCATTCGTCCAAACCCTCAGAATTACCCCCCACACCCACATGAAATCCTATCTTAACATAGGCCAAATCTTGGCCATTTGCCGCCAATTCTTGCGCAACGGCCGTAAAGTCAATAGAAGGTATTGGTGTTTTTGTTGGCAATATCGTTTGGGTTGGCGGAGATGTGGGAATGCTCGTCGGTGATGTCTGCTCTCCCGACACAATTGGGAGAAAAACAGCCTCTTCATTGGATGATTCAACTTGTGGATTTGGCTCCTGGGTAGGAATAATAATAGGCGAAGGCAAGAGTTCAGGCGTAACGGCCGTTTCTGAGATTATTTGAGTTGCAAGCGGGGTTGGAATAGGTTGGGGTTGAGGGCGGCAGGCAGCAATAAAAAGCAGCAGCCCCCCCACCCAATATTTTAGTTTAACCAACCGTAATCAACTCTCTCGGAAAAGTCGTCATAGAGCGATAGCCATCTTCGGTAATGACGACGTCATCTTCAATGCGAACACCATTTTTACCCGGCAAATAAATGCCTGGCTCAACCGTAATCACATTACCTGGATCCATGATTACTTCGTTCCCTTCCATCATGAATGGTGGTTCGTGAACTTCAAGCCCGAGACCATGTCCTGTACGGTGAATAAAGAATTCACCATAGCCAGCCTCCTCGATGACTTCGCGAGAGGCGCGGTCAACATCCTGTCCAGAGCTATTTGGGCCAGATGCGAGTTTACCTTGTTCATTGGCGATTTTTACAGCGTTATAGATGCGCTTGGCTTCTTCATCAATATCCCCGACAGCAAACGTACGCGTGATGTCAGATGGATAGCCATCAACATAGCAGCCCCAATCAATAATCAGCAGATCCCCCTCTTGTAACGGCCGTTCCGTTGGCACAGCATGAGGGGATGCTCCATTGGGTCCCGCAGACACAATGGGACCAAACGCTATACTATCAGCGCCACCGTCCATCAGAAGTTGCGTCAATCGGGCAGCAATCTCTTTTTCAGTTTGCCCAATTTTAATTTCAGGCAAGAGTTGCTCCATCGCTTTTTGCGCCACATCAATTGCCCGTTCCATGGCTGCAATTTCTTCGGCATCTTTAATGAGGCGGAGGGCAGATAATACTGGTTCTGCATGAGATGTCTTCATGCCAGGCGCACACTTTTGAAGGATATTCAGTTCAAGCACGCGCATGTGGAGGGCTTCAACACCCAAATTATAATTTGAGAGTTTTAGCTGCTGAGCCGCCTGCATAAACGCATTCATATACCCTTCATCGTCGCTCCATCCGTGAATACGATCAAGCGGAATACCGGCGGCGTCAGCTTTCATGGCTTCCAAATTGGGGATCACGATACTGGGTTCATCCTCAAGAGGGAGGAACAAGACAATGGGTCGTTCACTCAAATGAGAGTGAATATGACTCATATACTCCATATTTGGGCCTGGAACCAAAGCCAAGCCATTGATATTATGAGCTCTCATTTCAGCCCGAAGTCTTTCTAAACGGTCGTGGTTAATCATGTGTCCTCATCCAGTTCTTTTTTAAGTGAAACGAAGTTCCGAAGCTTATTTCTAACAGGGTTCTCAATTTAGAGACTTCGGAACACTTAACAAGAAAGCCAATAATTGGAATCAATTAACAGGTTCAATTGCGTTAATTCTCAATTTTGCTTACTCGTGCGGTAAATCCATCGATAGATTTTACCGTAACGTCATCCCCTTTGGCGATCTCATTATCTGAGCGGGCTTTCCAAATTTCACCGTGCAAGAGAATCGTGCCGTTAAAACGGCCGTTTTGCTGTACAAAATCACCACGAGAAATAGCTGATTGGCCAACAAGGCCCTCTACACCCGTTGAAGATTGCATATTGGCCACTTGAATAATCTTGGCCGTAATGTAGGCAAACAATCCTGTCACGAATAAAGAGATGCCAATGGCTCCCCAGATTGAAATATTGACAAATTCAGGCGCTTCACCCGAATTAAAAAGCACCAAAATACCGGCCAGTAAAGATATCCCACCAACAATGGCGAGTGGGCCGCTTGTAGGTGTAAAGGCTTCAGTGAGGAAAAATGCAAAAGCTGCAATGACCAACGCCATCCCAAACCAGTTGACTGGCAGTTGATTAAGCCCAAACATGGCGATTGCAATAAACAAAATACCAATCGCACCAGAAATACCAAAGCTAGGGCTACGAACTTCAAATACAATAGCAACCATACCGACGGTTAACATCAATCCCAGCAGCTCTGGGGAAGTTAAAAGCAATAAGATTTGCTCAATCACCGTCATATTAACGGCCGTTTGTCGGGTGGAGGCAGTTTCTAAGGTCACTTCTTCCCCATTGACCTCAACAGTCAAGCCATCAATTTGAGTTAAAAGCTCGTCTACATCTTGAGAAATAACATCAATAAAGCCAGCCTCTAAGGCTTCTTCACTCGTCACGGCACGCGCTTCTTCAATCATGGCTTCAGCTAGCTCAACCGCTTCTTCACCGCGATCGTTCGTCAAGCTACGCATCGTCGCTTTAAGGTCTTCGACTGCTTTACGATAGGCAGTTTCGTTAATATCTGAGCCATCACCATTGATAGGGGAAGCGGCCCCAATGACTGTAGCTGGCGCCATCGACGCTACGTGGCTAGAAGCAGTAATCACAGCACCAGCAGAAGCAGCTTGAGCACCAGACGGGCCTACATGCAAAATAACAGGAATATCCGAATTTTGGAACAGTTCAACAATCTCGAGAGTCACATTGACGAGTCCACCAGGTGTGTCTAAAACGATGACAACAGCATGGGCATTCATCGCCTCTGCTTCTTCAAGACCCCGTTCGAAATAATCAAGCATGACGGGAGTAACAGCAGCCTCAATTTCTAGAACAACAATTTGTTGGGATTGCGCTTGGGTCGAAACGGCCGTTACACTCCAAACCATTAGAACAAGCCAAAAAAGTATCCATTTTGTACGCTTTTTGATCATGGGTTTTGTCCTTTGGATAAACGGAAAAATGATAATGGTAGTTTACACTTGTTACGTGAGTGTAGGGTTAATGGTTTCAAATAAGAGGAAAAGAGAGCAATCTGGGAATGTCCACTTTATTAAGAGCTAAACTAGGAACATCCCCATTTAAATTTTTTAGTCAACAATATTAAACGCAACAATAAATTGGCTACCTTGAGCAGAGCGATTTTCGGCCCAAATACGGCCGTTGTTTAATTCCACCAAATCTTTTGCAATAGACAGGCCAAGCCCCATTCCTTCATGTTGCCGAACAAGCGCTGATTCAACCTGATAGAAGCGCTTAAAGATACGATCTACTTGATCTTGGGGGATGCCCACACCAGAATCGGCAATCGTCAGCCACGCTTCACGGCCGTTAACTTCCAATGTGACCTCTATTGCGCCTTCGCGAGGTGTAAATTTAACGGCGTTGCTCATCAAGTTACTAATGACCACTTCGAGCATATTGGCGTCAACTTTCGCTTTGAGCGGGGAATTTGGCAAAGAGATTGTGATTTGTTGAGATTTGGCCTCCATCGTCTCATCTTTATCCAAATTCATATTGGTGACAAGCTCAGTCAGGTCAACAATAGATTGCTCAGCTTTTTGCCCAGCATCTACATATTGGAGGTTCAACATATCTTGAATGAGTCCTCGAAGGTGGACGGCCGCATCAAGCACGCTGTCAAACTGGCCTGCCATTGCGGGATCAGCTTCCTCGCGTAAAAACGAAACATACCCGAGAATGACCGCAAGTGGCGTCCGCAATTCATGTGAAGCTATAGAAATAAAGTTCGTTTTGATTTGGTCTAGTTCATTCAGCTCTGCGTTGGCAACCTCTAATTGCTCAAATAAGCGTGCTTTTTCAACAGCAACCCCAGCAATATCCGCTAACACCGTTAGCATGGCTGCATCTTGCTTGGTAAATACCCCACCCTGCTTGTTGATCGCTTCTAAGACACCAACGGGTTCTTGATCCACATTGTGCATCGGCACACCTAAAATGGACTTTGTTTTAAACTCAATTGCTTCATCCACGTTCTGATTCCACCGGCCGTCTTTTGTGACATCTGGAATATGAAGCAGTCTATTTTCAGTGAAAATCGCACCCGCAATACTGTCATCTAATGACACAGGCATATCCGCCATTTGGGCAGGTATATCATTGGAGGAAGCTTTGAAATGGAGTTGACGTGTTTTAGGGTCAAGCAACAAAATGGATGCAGCTTCTGTATTAATTAAATCGGCTGCCTCGTTGATTATTGTATTTAATAATTGATCCAGATTGGTCGTAGAATTGAGCACGCGGCTAATTTCGACCATTCTCACGAGTTTATTATCTGCTAAGGTTGGCAATGGGCCAGTTTTCATACCGTTTTTCGCCTCCAATAAGGTAAACGGGAAGAAGTCGCTTAAATTAGATTGTTATAAAAGCTTTCCGTTTCCTCGGTGAACGGATTTTAATCAGCAATGTTTCAAAATCTTTTTTTCCGTTCACAAATTAGGTGTATGATACGGTATGGTTGAACGTATTTCAAGCAATTTGAGTCTTTATCTTCATATCCCTTTTTGTAAGCACCGCTGTTCTTACTGTGACTTCAATACATATACCAGTTTAGGTAATTTACAGGACGACTATGCGCACGGATTAGCCAAGGAAATCAGCCAAGTAGGCAATCAAAAAATGCGCCCTGTCCACACTATTTTCTTTGGTGGAGGTACGCCTTCATTGATGACGCCAGGCCAGCTAGAAACGATTTTAACGGCCGTTTCCACTCACTTTGAACTACAGCCCAATGCAGAAATCACGATGGAGGCCAATCCGGGAACAGTCGACCAAGCCTATTTTGAGGCGGTTCATGCACTTGGGATAAATCGAATCAGCTTTGGCGTTCAATCCGTTATTCCTTCTGAGCTTCAGCTTCTTGAGCGAGAACATGATTTTGAGGCTGTAATTCGAGCCGTTGAAGCATGTCGCGCAGCAGGAATTGATAATTTCAATTTAGATTTGATTTATGGCGTGCCTGGACAAACACTTGAAAGCTGGCGCCAAAGCGTTGAAGCATTGCTTGAACTGGATCCCACACACTTAAGCCTTTATTGCTTGACAATCGAACCTGGCACACCGATGCAGCGCTGGCTAAACAACGGCCGTATTCAGCCCCCTGATCCAGACTTAGCAGCCGATCAATATGAATTAGCAGGCCAGCTGCTAGGGGCAAAG
>JANQSK010001032.1 GCA_028284105.1 Anaerolineae bacterium | reverse complement strand
CATCATCCACAGTGACCACATCAGCACCGGCAATATTGTCCCAAGTATCTAGGCGCATGGCGTTTACACCGGCAGCATTTCGACCCATGGGGCGCACATCTTCTTCACTAAAGCGAATCCCTTTCCCTTGTTCACTGACAAGGATGAGATCTTGCTCACCGTGCGTCATCTTCACCCAACCTAAGCTGTCATCTGGGTCTAGACCAATGGCAATCAAACCAGACGGCCGTACATTGGCAAAGGCACTCACGCCAATTCGCTTGATACGCCCTTTACGCGTGACCATGATGAGATATTCAGCTTCATCAAAACTGTGAACGGGTAAAGCGGCCGTTATTTTTTCATCCGGCATCAACGGTAGGATGTTCATTAAATTCATCCCCTTCGCTGTCCGGTCCAGCTCAGGAATTTGATACGCTTTGTCAGCATACACTTTCCCGCGATCAGAGAAGTAAAGAATGGTATTCAATGAACCGGCTGCAAACAAATGCTCAAGCGCATCTTGGTCGCGAGTGCTCATACCGATGAGCCCTTTACCACCTCGAGCCTGCACCCGATAAGCCGAAACGGGGGTTCGCTTAATGTATCCACGCTGTGTAATTGAAATCAGGACATCCTCATCACGGATTAAATCTTCCATATTGAGGTCTGCAGCTAAACCAGGTTCAACGCGTGAACGACGCGCATCCCCATATTTTTCACGGATTTCCGTCAAATCTTCTTTGATGATGGCTAAGATTTTATTTTTATCGGCCAATAAACCTTCAAGATAGTCAATGTGTTCTGAGATTTCACGATGTTCGTCTTCGATTTTCTGGCGTTCCAATGCAGCAAGACGACGCAATTGCATATCAAGAATCGCATTCGCTTGAGGCAATGAGAGACCAAATCGTTCAATTAATTGGGCACGGGCTTGTTCCACGTCTGGAGAACGGCGAATCGTTTCGATGACATCATCCAAGTTGGCGAGTGCAATGAGCAACCCTTCCAAAATGTGCTGACGTTTCTGCGCTTTATCTAAATCAAATTCAGTTCGGCGAGTAATGACTTCAACTCGGTGGTCAATGTGAATTTGTAGCGCTCGTTTTAAGGATAGAAGACGGGGTTGGCGATCAACCAAAGCCAACATTTGCACACCAAATGTCGTTTGCAAAGAGGTGTGCTTAAAGAGCTGATTCAGCACTTTCATAGGCTGAGTACCACGCTTGAGTTCAACAATAATTGAAATACCGCGCTGGTCTGATTCATCCCGAATATCAGAAATGTCGGTCAAAATGCCACGGTTAACAAGTTCCGCCATGCGCTCAATGAGCATCGCCTTATTCACTTGGTATGGAATTTCAGTGATGTTGATGCGTTGGCGATTGGGGTTGCTGGGCATCTCTTCGATTTCAGCCACAGCGCGCACAATCACGCGTCCACGGCCGGTGGCATACGCATTACGCACACCTTCTGTCCCAACGATGATGCCACCGGTTGGAAAATCTGGCCCTGTCACAAATTGCATCAAATCCTCTAGGGTTACATCGTCATATGTTTCTTGATGCTCGATCAGGTATTCAATGGCGTTACATAGTTCGGTGAGATTATGCGGTGGAATATTTGTCGCCATACCCACAGCAATACCGTTTGAACCATTCAATAGTAAGTTCGGTAGGCGTGCAGGTAATAGCTCAGGCTCCTGCAAGCTGTCGTCAAAGTTGGGAGCAAAGTCAACCGTATTTTTGTCAATATCTTCAAGCAGTTCATGAGAAATGCGAGCAAGGCGTGCTTCTGTATAGCGCATCGCAGCAGCCCCATCCCCATCGATGCTCCCAAAGTTACCTTGCCCATCAACAAGCAAATACCGAAGGGAGAATGTTTGTGCCATACGGACCATTGAGTCATAAACAGCTTGGTCACTGTGTGGATGATATTTACCTAAAACTTCACCCACAATACGGGCACTTTTACGCGTAGGCGTATTCGCACGAATATTCATGTCCCACATGGCGTATAAAATGCGCCTGTGCACGGGTTTCAATCCATCACGAGCATCGGGCAATGCGCGCGACACTATAACGCTCATAGCGTAATCTAGGTAGGAATTACGCATCTCTTGATTGATATCTACTGGATTTACAATACCGATATTATTATCCAAGGTTAGCCTCCAAAGCGAGGAAAATGCATGCAGAGCAAACTATTGCTCGATAGCAGTTTTTGTTGTGTTCGAAAGTTGTAAAACGGGAATTTTAAGGAAATGTGGGAGTAATGTAATCCATGATTGCGACGATATTCAGTTTGAGATTTTGACATAGATCTACAAAGCCCATTGGGAAATAATTTCAGTAATTTTCAAGCCAATTATTTCCGCAAATTAATAGGATTATTATACCAGATTTTGTCAAAAATTTCGAGTGGGGAGTCAGTTTCTATCTTGAGGTAAAGGGATGTTTAAAATATCTGAAATTGTGGTGATCAACGGCCGTATTTCCGCTGCCTTTTCTATCTCAATTTCACGCTTTCCATTAGTGTCTATCAGGGCGTCAATCTCTTCGAGAAATTGCTTTTCGGTGGCTGGATGCTGATACACAAGTGACAATAGAGTTTTGGCGTTTTCATACTCCTTCTCCCAAACGAGCAGTTGCCCAACACCAACAAGCAACACCATCAATGAAGGCCAAGCTTCAAATTCAACAGCTTGCTGAATCTGTGTTTTGAATTGCGCCCAAGCAAGCTCCTTCCTTCCCGAGATATAGAGAGTCAATCCATAGATTCGGTAGGTTCGCAAAGCGATTATTTGATCATCAATTTCTCGGGCTAGTGCGTGGCTCTTCTGACAATAATGTATCGTTTTATCCCAGGCTTCCTGCTTGAAAGTGATCTCGGACAGGTTATCGTAAAGCGTGATCAAAAACGGGATGTTGTTTAACCGCTCAGCAATTAATAAACTGTCATTGTAATATTGATAGGCAAGCTGATAATCCCCCAAAATATAGTTGTTCGCCCCTAAATTATTGAGGATATGCATCAAGCCTCGCTCATCACCCAAGGTTTTGGCAACAGGCAGCGCCTCGGTCAAATAATTGATTGACGCTTTGTGATCTCCAAGACGCATATTGACACTCCCCAAATTGACCAAGGGTTTTATCAATTCGTCGAGTTGGCCCGTTTGACGATAGATTTCAGCGCATTCCTGAAGGTAAACAACGGCCGTTTCAAATTGACCAGATTGAATATGGAGCGCCCCACATAAGTTCAAGGTAAATCCCAAATCAGATTTGGCATTTGTTTGACGTAACAGCTTGGCACTCACTTGCGATAGTTCAAGCGCTTTAGGGAGCTGCCCTGTACGGAGCAAAAACACAGAATACAAGCTCAAAAGTTTGCCCCAGCATGTTTGGTATGTCTGTTGAAGTGGCTCATTCGACGTAAACAAGTCAACAGCTTGTTCCATCAACAACTTCCCCTCTTCAAACGCATTGGAGATTAAAAAGAATTTTGAAAAGGAGTTCAATACATCTTCGATTGCAGTCCCATCTTTTTGGTGAATCAGATGAGTCCACATGGCGTGGACATTACCTACTTCGCTAAAGGCTTCTTGCCTTTGAGCAATGGTACCGTCTTCAAAGAGTTTCTGAAGCCATTGGGAAAAGTATTGCGCATGCTGAGCAGCAACTGAGCTGTCCGTAAGATATTCTTCGGCGTATTGGCGGATAAGCGGATGGAAACGCAAACGGCCGTTTTGGTTAAGTATCAAAGAATGATTCACTAATTGGCGAATCGTGTGTTGAGATAGTTGAGCGACCTCTTGGGCAACAGCAAGCGTGGCCCCACCTTGAAACACCGTTAAATTCGCTAATCCATTCTTTGCCTCTGGAGAGAGTAATGTCCATGAATGATGGAACAAAGCGCGTAGGCTGCGGTGCCGCTCCGGCACATCGGTAAACGCAACTGCTAATTCAACTGAATGATTTTTAATTTCAGCTAAAAGGGTTTGGCAATCAAAAAGATCGAGTTGGGCAGCAGCCAACTCAATACTTAAGGGAATCCCTTGTAAAAAGGTGCAGAGTTCAACTAGATAAGGCCACTGTGCCTGTCTATCAAATTCAGGTTGAGTCAGTTGAGCTTGTTGAATAAATAAATCTGTTGCGGGGGATGGCACAACGGCCGTTTCTGCTAAATCCGGTAGCTTTAATCCCGATAAGGGCAATATAAGGGATGACCGGAAAGAGGGTTTCTCTCGTGAAGTTAATAATACCTTTAATCGGGGTGCAGATTTTAAGAATTGATTCACCTGCGCTTGAACGGCCATTTGTAAATGCTCCACATTATCCAGGACCAGCAAAAGTTCTCGCTCTTTGAAATAGTTGCTTAATAGAGCACGCGAATCTGACTGAGGCGGCAAGCTGAAATTGATAGCTGAAGCAACGGCCGTATCTAAAAAGGCCGCATCCGTGACATCCGCTAAAGGCACATAAAAGACACCATCCATAAACCGATGTCCTTGCTGTTGGGCAAAGGTCAAGGCTAAGCTTGATTTGCCACTTCCCCCAAAGCCACAAATTGCTAAAAGTGGCATTCGGTCTTCAATCAACCAATCTTCTAAGAATTGAAGTTCTTTCTCGCGGCCAACTAAGGCATCTACGTCATACACGTTCAACGGCACAGGAGGAGATTGTCGCAGCGCTTTTATTTGCTCATAAACGGCCGTTGTGTCAGGCATTGGCTCAATGCCCAACTCGTTTGCTAAAACGTCACAGCAAGTTTGATATTGGGAGAGCGCAG
The DNA here is from genome assembly GCA_028284105.1 of Anaerolineae bacterium. GTDB lineage: Bacteria > Chloroflexota > Anaerolineae > Promineifilales > Promineifilaceae > QQUD01. The sequence continues at coordinate 7,443 of JANQSK010001032.1, read as the reverse complement.
CGCCATATTTCCGCTGCCGCGCGAAGGTGAGCATCAAACGACGGTGCATCTCTTCATGCCAAGGCTCAATGGCTAAAATTCGTTGGATGAGGGTGGAAACAGTCTGCCATTTGGCGTGCCGTTCTTCAATCTCTACCAAAGTTACTAATCCATTAAGCAATTTATAGCGATACTCTTCTTGAACTTCATTCAACCAAATTTGGAATGATTCGGCTCCTTGCACACTGAATTCACAAAGCAGATCAATCTCATACAGCGACACAGCCTCAGTTAGCTGATTCAGGTCTGACGAATCGATGGCTTGATCAAATCGAGAGACGTCGAGCGAAAATGACATTTCATTATTAAGCATTACCGTTTTTCGATTAATGATTAGGGCGTTGGGAAGCAGTTTTTGAATATTGTGTAGAGCTTGTCTCAAGTTAGCTTTGGCTCGTTCATCAACCATCTCACCCCATAGCAAAGTTGCGAGGTGTTCTCGACTATGAACCGTTGGATTAAGCACAATATAGGCAAACAGCGCCAATACTTTTTCGGATATAAACCCGGTGACGGGTTGATTATTTAATTTGACAAACGGCCGTTTAAAAAATGTTAGCTCAAGCACCCCAAAATCTTAGCACACCCTTGCTTCATCAAGAATAAACTACGTCACATTTTCCCTATATTCTGTTCAATAAACGATTTATAAACGATTGATTTGGATACTGTCAGGCAACTGAAGATTTGGGCATGAAACAGCACACATTTATTTCTAAATTTTTCGCTGAGATGCCTATTTTAGAAGATTGGTATTCATCCATTCTTTGATGAGTCGATTTCACATTTTTAAACGTTTTTTTAGAAATTTTGTGAAATTTGCACAGGAAGATGCAGTGACGGAGAAATCAACATATCAGCTGTTTATGGTGCGTTTTTGGCATGAAGAAAACGACCAAAAGATGATTTGGCGCTGTCGCGTAAAAGATGTGCGCACAGGTCAAGAAATCGGGTTTACCTCGCCTGATGATCTTTGGGCGTTTCTTCAAAAGCAGATGCCAGTTGATTCTTCGTCCTCACATCCTGAAAGGAACAACTGATGAACTCTTTTTGGAAATTATTTTTTATTTTTTCGCTCTTTTTATTGATTGCCTGTGGGGGAACAGGGGAAGAACCTCCAACGGCTGCCCCAATTGAGCAGGCAATCACAGATCCAGAACCCACCGTTGAAGAGGTTGCCGTTAAACCTATTGAAGAAGAAACGGCCGTTGCTCCTACCCCAACTGCCATTCCCACAGAAGCACCCATCATAGAACCCGAGCCCACTGCAACACAGGAACCGATCGAAGAGGTAGCTGCTCCTACCACTGGCGATTTTGAGATTGTGGGAACAGCCGAAGCGACTGTCGATGGGGAACAGATGACGTGGTACATGCTTTCAGGTGAACTCGACGGTGCACCTCAGGCCAGCAGCACGTGGCAAAAAACCAGCGATGGCCAATATCTCCTTATGCTTGGCGGGTTTGATACTCCTGACGTTCCCTTTGAACGATTGGATATGAACAACAGTCTGGCCGATTTTGGGGAATATATTGGCAGCATGTTTATCTTGACCGCATTCTATGATCCGGCAACGGAAGCATTGGCCACTGAATCCTTAACGGGTGACCTCACAAGCCTGATTTTGATTCCTGACCTATCCCAATTTGAAGGGGGCGGGGCAAACGGAATGTTTGTCATGAGCGGGGGCAATGTCGAAGTCACTTCAATTAATGAAACAGCCGATGGCTTTTTTGAACTTGAAGGCACTTTTTCAGGTGAGCTTATGGCACTTGATGCAAGCGGCGACACCCTTTCAGTAGAAAACGGCCGTTTCTCGGTCTCAAACATCTTATTTATCGATTTAGCAGTCCTTGAATAACTTAATTTTTGGAGAATATCATGAAACGTATTGTGAACTTATTTATTTTATTATTTGTCCTTGTATTAACGATTGCCTGTGGCGGTAATGATGCCACGAGCGGCACGGCAGAAGCCGAAACCGATCATACCTCAACCACGCTCACTGACTTATCACCTGAAGAGGCAACGGGGGATTACGTTTATAACGTCACGATCGGCGATTATATCGGGCTCATCCCTGACAACACGATTCTGGTCGTTGATAAGTTACCTGGTGTTCCTGTTGAGGATCATCGTCCTGGGCTTGTTGTTGAGCGAACTAAAAATTCATTTACCCCTCCCCATTTCAGTTTGGAACTTCGGGATAATCCTGTTGTGGTTGGTGAACATGAAATCTCTCGAATGAATGTTTCGTTTATGACCATGATTGATGGGAGTGAGGTTGCCGTCGGATGTGGGGGCAATGAAGGCACACCTGACGACGTGTTTATGACGATAACGGCCGTTAATGACAGTACATTAAGTGGGTCACTCACTATCACATTAACGAGCTGCAATGACTTTTATACCGCTGAACGTGTCGGCATCGAAAGCGTGACCGTAACAGCTGATTTTACCGATGTCCCTTTCCTCCCCGAGGATGACGCTTAGCAACAACAGAACATCCAGCATTTTCTAACTCTGAAAAAGGAGGGGCATTTTGAATACCCCTCCTTTTTTTGTTGCCACTTCATGAGTAGCCAATAGTCCTAGCCCTTCTCAAAAACCGTGAAAATTAATCAAAATACCTATGATATATCAGAGACTTTTATCAGGTTTTCTTGCTATCCTAAAGTTATCAGCTTCCCCTCATCATTTAGGTTGTTTTGTCTTGAAGATTGTGTGGCTTCATGACAGGTTATTTCATCGGATCATTCAATGCAAAACTTTGTTCCGCAATTTATCATTCAAAAATACGCCCAAGGAGAACGAAACGGCCGTTTTAAAGCAACGACCTTGTTTATTGACTTTGCTGGTTTTTCTTCATTAACAGAATCAATGTTCCGATTTGGGCAGTCAGGGGCGGAACAGCTTAGCCAAACAATTAAGTCCAATTTAAAACCGGTCATTCAAACCGTCCAACAAGCGGGCGGCATCATTCCCCTATTTGCAGGGGATGCGTTTATTGCGATCTTCCCATCGACATCTGAATCAAATGAGGATGAGCAAAATGCGTGGGCGACGGCTGCACAGATGATTTCAACTTGGGAAAGCTCGGCTGAAAATGCACAAACTTTAGGCATTAAGATAGGCATGGGAAAAGGGGAAGTTGAATGGGGCATTGTTGGGGAAGATGGCTGTAATAGCTACTATTTTCGCGGTGATGCCATAGAGCAATGTGCTCATGCCCAAACATATGCGCAACCAGGGCAACTTATTCTAGCCGCTGAATTGCTTCCATCCCCCTTTCAGCCAATCACAAGACCAATCGGTTCCACTGGCTTTTTTAACGCTACCGGTTTACCCGATGTGTCATTAATCTCATCTCAAAACAATATTTCAGCTTACTCAATCAATGAAACAAGAAATTGGGTATCCATACCCGAAAGCATCCACACCATTCAAGGGGATGCGGAATTTCGCACCATTGCCCCCGTCTTTATATCTTTCAAAGATTTCGACCATCATGATGATTTAAATGCGTTTGTTTCTGTCATTATTAATCTTACAAACCAATACGGGGGTACCTTTAGCCAATTGGATTTTGGAGACAAAGGGGGTGTCATCGTTTTGTGGTTTGGTGCTCCTATAAGTTATGAAAACAACGCAGAGCGAGCTATTTCATGCTTAGTCGCTTTGCGAGAGCACAGCCAATTCAAAGCCAAATGGCGCGCTGGTGTTACCCATGGAATGGTCTGGGCTGGCATCCGAGGTGCATCAACCCGAAAAGAGTATGGGGCAATTGGCAATGTCGTCAACACAGCAGCACGGCTAGCGTTCAAAGCGAATTGGGGAGATATTTGGGTCCACGAAAATGTAGCAGACCAAATTCATCATGTGCAGGACCTTGAGCATATTGGGCAATTCATGCTAAAAGGTTTGTCTCATGAAACGGCCGTTTATCGAGTAACCCACCAATTTAAACAGCCCAACACAGCACCAACAGGGGCTTTTATAGGACGAAATTCTGAACTCACGTTTCTAACTGAAGCAATCCAACCCTTATTTAAAGGCGAATTTAGTGGTGTTATTTATTTAGACGGTGAGGCAGGCATCGGTAAAAGTCATTTAATGGCGGAATGGCTCAGCCAAAACAAAGAACAGCTCAACTGGCTTTACTGCCCAACAAACGATATTCTCAAACAATCCTTAAACCCCATCAAAGCGGGACTGAATCAATACTTCTCGACAGCACCCTATGTGTCCATTCAAGAAAATCAATCTCGGATTCATTCAAAAATAAGCAATTTACAGCAAGCGCTTCAGGAAACTGAATCCTCTACCTTACAGCATCTTTTAAAATCTATTCCTAGAATTGAACGCCATCTACAAACCTTGCTAGAAATTCAGGAGAACGATGGCTTACAATCTCAATTAGACCCTAAATTACAGTACCAAAATATCCTCACAAGCATCAGCTCATTTATTAAGCTACTCTCTGCCTCAAAGCCACTCATTTTGCTCATCGAAGATGCCCACTGGCTTGACCAAGACACAAAATCATATTTAGATTCCTTGCCCAATTTATTATTTGATTTTCCAGTGGCGATTGTGATTGTCAGTCGCTATTTGGCACAAGATAATTATTTCCAGCTTGATCTGCCCGAACATATCCCCACTTCCAGACTTTCACTGTCACACCTGTCATCATCACATTCGGAATCATTGATCAAAAGCTTAGCAGATTCAACCGTATTACCGAATACGCTCCAATATTTACAAGACAAAAGCAATGGAAATCCCCTGTTTTTAAAACAGCTGACTTTACTCATCAATGAAAAATCTGGGCAACCTGCCCCCTCAATGATTGAATCGTCTACTTCTTTTCAATATCAAGTCAACCCGCTGCTTCCTGAAACGATCAATGATTTACTTGTTAGCCGGCTAGACCAACTAGAGCCTCAGACGAAACAGTTGGTTCAAATTGCTTCAGTCCTTGGGCAAAAGGTTTCATCAAAAGTGCTCCGCGCATTAACAAAGGCGAACCAGCAGGAATTTGAACGTTGTCGCGAAACGGCCGTTCGTCAAAATATCTGGCTCGACACCTCCAAAAGCGAATGCCACTTTGCCCACGCCTTGATGCGAGATGCTGCCTATATGATGCTAATGCAGTCTCAAAAGAGGGACTTGCACCTCCAAGCCGCTCAAACTGTAGAAGAAATCTATGCCAGAGATCTCAAGAATCATTATGATGAGATAGCACATCATTTTGAAAACGCCTTCCATTTGGGGGAAGAATCCATTTTATATAAGGCACTAGATTATCTTCAATGTGCGGCAGCAGAAGCACGAGCAAAGTATGAAAATTGGTCTGCAATAGAGCATTTAGAACGAGCTGTTTCAATTGCCCCAAATGAAAATTTGAACTTGCAATTTTCCTTGAAAATAGAGTTAGTTAAAACCTATGCCAAATTAGGAGAACGGTATAAACAAGCCGCCTATTTAAAAGAATTGGAATGCGAATTCGAAAAGCTTTTACCTGAGCAAAAGGTCGAATATTTAGTATTCCAAGCCAGCTATTATTACTTTATAAGCGAATATAAAAAAGTGCTTCCGATCACCTCAAAGGGGATTGAAATTGCTAAAGAATACAATCTAGAACTAGGGAAAGGGCGTCTCATCCTACAGAAAGGTTCTGCAATTCAACGACTTGATGATTTTGAGGAAGCAAAAAACCACTTTCACAAGGCCCAAAAAATAGCCCTTCGATTAGAAGAGGCCGAGTTCTTAGCAAGTGTCTATTGGGCTATAGGGAGTCTATATTATCAAAATAATCAACTTGATTTATCTGAAAATTTTTTCAAACAGAATCTAAATATTTTCCAGGATCTTAATCACCTATCAGGAAAAGCAAAATCATTAAATGCCCTCGGTGCAGTCAAAGCAACACAAGGCAACCTTCAAGATGCCAAGAAATATTTTCAAGAATGTCAACAAATCGCCCAAGAAATTGGGGAACGTTATTTAAATGGTATTCTCAAAGGCAATCTTGGCCGATTAGCAGCTGACTTTAATGAACATGCTAAGGCGGAAAATCTTTATCTTGAAAGCATAGATTTACAAAAGGAGGTTGGTAATTTCCATGGTGCAATAATTACATACAACAACCTTAGTGATCTACTTATTCAGCTTGGAAGATACAGACAAGCAGAGAAATATTGTCGGACAGGTTTAAAGTATACCGAACAAATTTCCTTTACAGATAATGAATTGATTTTTTGGGGACGTATTGGTGAATTAGAAATCATCAACGGGGAGTATGAAAAAGCAGAAAAATCTATCATTCATTCTTATTCTTTAGCACAAGAAAGTGATAATCAAACTCGTCAATTTTTTGCTCATAGTCGATTAGGCATTTGCAACTTCTTTTTATCTGAATATTCGATAGCGAAAAAGCACCTTAACATTGCTTTAAGTTTAAGCGATAAGATTAAGACAGGGCTTGATGGTCGAATTTTTGAAACACACCTTTATTTAACGGCCGTTTATCAAAAGCTTAGAGAGCATCATGAAGCTAATAAAAATTTAATTCAAGTCTTTGAACAATTTGAAACAAAAACCCTTGAAATGAACACATTACATCCATTTAACATTTACCTGCTCCTATATCAAATCTTAGTAAATTTTGATGATCCTCGTTCGGAAGAAATTCTTAATTCAGGATATACACATTTAAAAACTATTTGCAATAATCTCCCCACAGTTGATGACAAACAAGATTTCCTCAAAGTCCCAGTTCATCAAAAATTGATACAAGCATGGGAGTCTAATTTCTTGGACAAAGCACCGATTTCCGTGAATAATAGCTACCGTGGCGAAGCACAAAGATCGAGTCTATAGCGAAGCACTTTATCAAAAAGTAGTCGAACGGTTGGCAAAAACGGCCGTTTCTTACCCCTTTCCCCACCTCACCAAGCACGATGAAAAAGAGCTAAAAACGCTCAAAAAAATGAAAAAATTTCGTTTCCAATTGCTACATGGTTGGATAACCGAACGCTTTGAACCTTGCAAAGTCGCCGATATTGGTGGTGGGAAAGGGTTACTAAGCTGGCTATTAAAACAAGATGGCTGGCAAGCGACCGTCATCGATCCCACATACCAAACACTGCCTTTTAAGTACAAAGACCTGCAAAGAAACAAACAGGTCAAGCTCAAAGAAGAGGATAAAGTAAACTTTATTGCCCAACCCTATTCCAAAAAATTGGGACGTGAGTTTGATTTGCTGATCGGGATGCATGCACATGGCTGTAATGTTGAAATCATGGAAACGGCCGTTGAGACCGGCTGTGGTTTTATCCTGTTTCCATGCTGTGTCATTGATGAGCCGATTTGCCCCAATAATGGGTATGAATGGATTGAAGC
>JANQSK010001022.1 GCA_028284105.1 Anaerolineae bacterium | reverse complement strand
CAGTCCCACCATTCTGACGCTAGGCTGTGCGCTCATTTTACGCCATTTGGTGCCTTTGCTCATTGGCGCATTGGCGAAATTAAGTCAGTGGACCCGCTTCCCCCTACTCCCTTTGTCCCTCAAGTGGCTCAGTCGGGAGCGTGTACGCACTGAGCGTATTGTTTTTATGGTGAGCGTTGTAACAGGGCTGGCATTTTTCGCGACGTTGTTTACTCGCTCGCTCGAAATCCGGCAAGCAGAAATTGCGAACTATGTCGGTGGGGCGGATTTACGTCTGTCTGTGAGGGATTTTGATTTAGAAGCAGTGACCGACGCCTTAAATGAACAAAACAACGTCATCTCTGTCGATACCGTCTTCCGAGATTTTGTCATTTATGAATCTTCAGGGGGAAACCAACAGCTCTCCATGCTGGCTGTTTCACCAACCATTGTGCAGGTCATTTCTCCCTTTCCAGAAGCCACCAACCCACTGCCAATCGAAAACCTTCTCACTCAGTTAGATAATCCATCTCCAGAGGCAGTGCCTATTCTCCTGTCACGGCGTAATGTTATTCCAGGTGTGGGTATAGGCGATCGGCTTAACATTCGAGTGGGCACAACCAGTGTACCTGTTGAAGTTCGGGACATTATTGAGACGTTTAGCACGGTGGATACGCCGTTTGTGATTATGAATTTGGATGCCTTACGGCCGTATATCGACGCATTAAGCAGTGATTTACGAAAGGCAGAAAATTTTGAACTTTGGGTAAATTTTGAACCTGAAAACAACATCATGCCCGAATCCTACCAAACGCTCATCACCAGCTACGGCAATGCTTATGTTCCCCCAATTCCCATCAGTGATGGCGGCATTATCCGTTCTCAGATCAACAACCACGTCATTTCACAACAGATCATTGGTGTTTTCAGACTCAATGTGCTGGTGCTCATTTCATTGAGCGTCGTTTCGCTCTTTTTGCTCCAGCTCCTCGACGGCAGACAGCGCCGCCCAACTTGGGGGAATTTTATGGCGATGGGGGTTCATCCAAAAGACATTCGGACCCTTTTGCTCAATGAAGGTCTTTCTTTATTACTTGTGGGGGTCATCATAGGTATTGGGCTTGGGATTTTGTTAATCCAGATTATGCAACCTCTCCTCACCCTTGTCCTCTCAACAACCAGCAGTACACCATTTGACGCAATTCTCTTTTTTGAACCGACCGTGATTTCACTCATGATTGGGGTCATGCTGGTTCTTTATGGCATTGTGGCCATTTCGGCGGCATGGATTAACGGCCGTATTCCCCATGTATCGCAGCTTTTGCGATATGAAAGATAAGCGAGATTGTGACTATTTTTTTTGAATCATTGAGAAAAGTAAAACGGCTGTTCTCCCTGTCTAGAGAACAGCCGTATTCAACTTCTGTCGGGGCGGCCGGATTTGAACCGACGACCTTTTCGACCCGAACGAAACGCGCTACCAAACTGCGCCACGCCCCGAATTTTGCAAATTTACACGACAAATAATTTTGCCGATCCTAACTACTTTTTAGCCTCTTCTTCGGCTGGTTTTTGCCGAGGCACATACCGCTTCATCAACTTGAGGGACACTTTGATCTGTTTACGGCAATTGATGCACTCAACTTGATGATATTTCTGTTTCTTGTCAGAAGCGTCTTTGTATGCTTCAATCACATAATCTCGGCCCAGATTAAAGCTTTGACTACAGTAGGTACAACGAATGTTCATAAGGGAAAACCCTCCTTATTTGTTTTGGAAAGTTGATTTCAATTATCAGACGACAATATGCCTATCTCCAAAACTTCGAGTTCTGCCACATAAAGCGTGTTCAAATGACAGAACATCGACTTTAAATGACCATAATCGAAAGATAGCGGAGACGGCCGTCTAATGCAAACGGCCGTTTCTGCCTCCCTCATCAAAAAACAGCTTGGCCTTGGGAAACCCATCCAGCTCGAAGTGATTAGCAACAGCATGGCCCCACTCATCCAAACAGGGGATATTGTGGAAATTACGGCCGTTTCTCCTGCCCATCTCAAAATAGGGAATATTGTAACTGTCCAAACGCAAAATCATCTATTAACACATCGACTGATTGATATGGATGTTCAAGCAAAAACAGTGTGGTTACGAGGAGAGTGGCAGCAAAAAAGTGAACCTTTTGAGTTTGACCAAATAATTGGAAAAGTAACGGCCGTTAAGAAAAGGAAGCGCTGGCTAAATCTATCATCTCATCTATGGCAGTTCGTGTTTTCGTGGCATTTTTATATGGCATCTTGGTACTTAGGAATTGTAAAATGGATAAAGCAACGTCTATAAAGACAAGCTCATGTTGAAGAGCGGGCTTGACATTTCATCGTTCATCCCCATAATCAAAAGCATCATCTTTTGTGAGGTAGCAATGACAGATAGCGTTCAATAAAACGAAATATTCCCCTTATCAATACATTTCGATGTAATTAACTAATTTTCGATTACTTAATTACAAATGCCTCGTTTTTTGAGGCAATTTGAGTTGAACGCATGCTAACCGTACACAATCTTTCCAAAGCCTTTGGGCTTGATCCCATTCTTAAAGACATCACATTTTCTGTAAACGCTGGCGAACGCGTTGGCCTCATTGGGCCAAACGGTTCTGGTAAAAGCACGCTGTTGCGCATTATCATGGGTCAAGAGCGCGCAGATAGCGGTCACGTTTCATTTTCACCAGCCTCGCTGCGAATCGGTTATTTAGCCCAAGGGTTTGAACCTGACCCTGACCAAACTTTTGGCGAGCTTATCCAAAACGCAGCACCCAACCCCCAGTTCTTGGAGAAGGAATTGACGCGTTTGGCCATTGCCCTTGGCGACGATCCAAACAGTGACTCCCTGCAAGCTGAGTATGATGATGTGTTGTCAAAAATGAGTGCCGGTGACAACGGCCGTTTACCCCAGCTGCTTGATACCTTTAATCTCAACACGATCCCAGATGACCAGACGATAGGCACATTAAGCGGAGGGCAAAAAACGCGCCTGTCTATCGTGCTGATCTTGATGGACAATCCCCAACTGCTCATTTTGGATGAGCCGACCAATCATCTAGATATCGACATGCTCGAGTGGCTTGAAGGATGGCTAGCTGACTTCGATGGTGGCATTCTAACCGTGTCACACGATCGAACCTTCCTTGATCGAATGGCAACCCATATTTTAGACCTTGACCCCAAATCACAGACCATTAAAGCATATGCAGGGAACTACACAGACTATATGGAGCAATATCTCAAAGCCCGTGAAAAACAGTGGGCTGCCTATAAAGATCAAGTATATGAAATTCGCCGGATGAAGCAGGATATCGCGCGCACCCGTGAACAAGCCAATTCGGTCGAACGGTCAACCAAACCCAATCAACCCAGTGTTCGGCGTCTAGCCAAAAAAGTGATGCGCAAGGCGCTCTCGCGTGAAAAGAAGTTAGACCGCTATTTAGAATCGGATGAACGCGTCGAAAAGCCCAGCCAGAGCTGGCAAATGAAGCTTGATCTCGACCAAACGGCGCATCTTGGCAAAGATGTGCTCAAATTAGATGGGCTCTGTGTGGGATATGAAGAAACACGGCCGTTAATCACCGAAATCAATCAGCACGTCCAGGCCAATCAACGCATCATTCTAACGGGACCTAACGGAGCAGGAAAAACCACCCTCATCAAAACAATCGCAGGTGAACTCACGCCGCTCTCAGGGCACATTCAAATTGGAGCCAGCGTCAAATTAGGCTACATGTCACAAGAGCAAGAATCCGTCGCCCAATACGCCAAGCCGCTGGAAGCCATTCAAGCGGTGACACCATTTGACCAAACAGAAGCGCGCTCTTATTTGCATTATTTCCTCTTTGCAGGGGATGATCCGCTTAAACCGATGGCGCAGTGTAGCTATGGGGAGCGTGCCCGACTTTCGTTAGCCTTGTTGATTGCTACGGGCTGCAATTGCCTTTTGCTAGATGAACCAATCAACCATCTAGACATTCCTTCTCGCACTCAGTTTGAACAGGCGCTTTCTCAATTTGAGGGAACCATCTTGGCGGTCGTTCATGATCGCTATTTTATTGAACGTTTTGCAACGGAACTTTGGGTGGCTGGAAACGGCCGTTTGGAAACAATGCTTCTATAAGTAGGGGAAAATGAGATAATAGCCATTACGGTTGATGACATTTGAACTATGTTGCCTCGTCAGCTATTTAGCTACCATTGAGACGAGGTAACATTCCATGATTCGACGACATTCCTTTATCTATTTTGGCATTATTTTCATTTTTATAGGGTTGCTCATGTCACGCCCTGCGCCAATGGTTTTTGCTGGGTTTACATCGACACCCACCTCAAATCCAACGGATACGCCAATGCCAACAGACACCCCGATGCCAACAGATACACCCCCAGCAAGCACACCTGTGCCTACCAATACGCCACAAGGCGTTGTCTCAACACCTGATTCCACCGATTCGACTCCACCAGAAGGAACACCTATCCCCACCCCTAGCACAATTCCAGAATTAGGGACTGGTCCATCAACCAACTTTGTTCGATTTGGTCTAATTTCACTGTTTTTTGGCGGATTTTTCTTGTTAGCAGGCTGGTATAAGCTGTTAAGCGAGCAGAATAGGGATTTTGAATAACCAGCATTTTGGTTGCTAAAATCGCAACAATCTAATCTTCATACAATGTATAGAGGTGTAATCGCCATTGATTACACCTCTATTTTATTTTTGCTTATCCCCCATCCCATCTTTCAAACAAATCTTGATCCAGTTCAATATCCATCACGTCCAACATCCGATTAACCGTTTGATTGACGATATCATCAATCGTTTTGGGTTTGTGATAGAAGGCGGGCATCGGCGGCATAATAATGGCACCAATTTCAGCTGCCTGAGTCATCAAGCGAAGATGACCGAGATGAAGTGGCGTTTCTCGCGTCAACAGGAGAAGCTTGCGCCGATCTTTCAGCACAACGTCAGCCGCTCTCAAAAGCAGATTGTCGCTATACGAATTCACCACACCTGATAATGTTTTCATAGCACATGGAGCAATAATCATACCGTCTGTCTTAAAAGAGCCTGATGAGATAGCGGCTGCAATATCGC
>JANQSK010000835.1 GCA_028284105.1 Anaerolineae bacterium | reverse complement strand
AAACAAGGACTGCTTTTGTCATGAATCTCGAGTGCTAGGAGAGGGATGGCAGTGATTTGGGCGCATAAAATGACGTTTTTTAAGCAACCTTTTAGGTTAATTATCCAACTAGTTCAATTCAGTGGGAACAAATTAATTCACCGTGCCGTTATAGAACCATCACAATTTTAGGAGATGCTTACATGAAGAAAAAACGCCGATTTTTCAATCTATTGCTGTGCCTGCTGGTCTTAATTGGGCTTGTGCTGGTTGCTTGTGGTGGTGCAGATTATGCAGTTGAAACGATTGAGGTACAAGTTACGCGAGTAGTAACGGAAGAAATCGTCCTTGAAGGGGAAACGATTGAAGTCACGGTGATTACAGAAGTCGAAGTTGCCTCTGAAGAATCTGTCGAGCGGACGGCGAGCGGCTCGGATGCTGCAAGACCTGCGAATGAGCCGGTACAGCAGCGCTTGATTATCAAGGATGGCAATATGGCAGTGACGGTCGATGACACAGAAACGGCCGTTACTGAAGCCACAGACGTCGCTGTTCGTTTGGGTGGATACATCATCAACCAAAACGTTTTTGATAATGAGCAAGGTTACCGCTTTGCAACAATGCGGCTGGGGATTCCAGTTGATAGCTTTGAAACGGCTCTCAAAGCCCTTCGCGAATTGGGGACCGTCACCAATGAATCTGCATCAGGGGTCGATGTCACCGACGAGTTTGTAGACCTTAACTCACGCGTTGACAATTTGATAGCCACACGCGACCGATTACGGTCATTCCTCCAAGAAGCTATCAATGTCGAAGAAGCGCTTCGGGTGAATGAAGAACTTCTCAAAGTTGAAGAAGAGATTGCCATTATTCAAGGACGTATCAACTTTTTAGCGGATCGTTCAGCAATTTCAACGATAGATCTCACCTTGAACCCATGGATTCCTACGCCAACCCCGTCACCGACACCAACTGCTACGCCGATTCCAACAGCTGAATCCTGGCGTCCAGGTGACACGGCGAAAGTGGCTTCAGTTCAACTCCAACAAAGTGCTCAAAACACGGCCGATTTTGTGATTTTCCACGGCATTTCGACATTGCCTTGGCTGCTGGTTTGGGTCGTTGTTGGCTTTGTTGGATGGCGTATTTATCGGTTTACAGTGCGTCGCGAGTCGACAGCACAACAAACCGTCATGCCAACCCCATCAACTGTTGAGGAGGATGAATAAAATGGAACATATACGAACGCTTATTGTGCTTATGATTGTCTTGTCAATGATTAGTCTAATTTGGGTGGGGGGAACGGCCGTTGCTCAACAAGCGCCACAGCCTCCAAACGGCCGTTTAATCATCAAAGATGGCACTATCATTTTGATGGTAAACGACACCGAAGATGGCATTGCCAGTTTGGAACAACTCGCCGAAGGGTATGGTGCATATATCATTCAGCAGCGCGTTTGGGAAGATGACCGTCGATTCCAATATGCGGAGTATCAATTTGGATTGCCGGCCGATCAATTTGAAACGATGTTCACTTCTGTGAAGGTGCTTGGCACCGTCTTAGATGAGCATTCAACAGGGCGTGAGGTGACAGACTCTGCAATTGACCTGACATCCCGACTGCAAAATTTATATGCCAACCAATCACGAATGCAAACGTTCTTAGATGATGCCCAAACGATTACTGAAACATTGCATGTGCATGAAGAACTCATATCAATCGAAAATGAAATCAATCAGCTTCAAGGCAATCTAAACGGGCTGTCTGGGCGAGCAGATTCAGCATTACTCACCGTACGGTTGGAGCCTTTTATTCCAACACCAACACCATTGCCAACAGCAACACCAACACCCCTGCCGACACCTGAAAGCTGGAATCCAGGAGACACGGCGCAACTGGCTACAGTTCGCCTACAAGAATCTGCCCAAAACACGGCTGATGTGGCCATTTATCGACTGATTGTATGTGCACCTTGGATGTTGCTGGCTTTGGCACTTTTATTCCCAGCTCGTCGTTTTTATCGTCGCATCACTAGGTAAATCACAAAAAGATTTAAAACATAAATCAGCTTCAATGATTGTGATTTACTCGGAGATTGACAGCTTTTGTAAGATATCTTTTTAGAAAGCCTTCTGTCAATCACATAACAGAGAGTAAAATTAGCAAAAATGCAATTTGGCTCGTCATGGCTTTCGTATTTGAACAGAAGCGTTGACGAGCCAATAGGCTAAAAAGCTAATTGGAGATGACATGAAACTGCAAGACATCAAAACTTACGTCACTGTGCCACCAACGGGGATAGGCGGGGCGTTTTGGGTGATTGTAAAAATTACTACCGACAATGGGATTGAAGGCATTGGCGAATGTTATGGTATTCCAGTCTCGGGAGATATTGCCTGCCAAATGGTTGAAGACACGTTTGAGCGTTTTATTGCAGGTGAAAGCCCATTTAATGTTGAAACGATGTTTCGACGGGTGTATTCAGCCGGCTTTACTCAAAGACCTGACATTAGCATGATGGGTGTTTTTAGCGGTATTGAAATTGCAGTTTGGGATATTGTGGGTAAAGCACTGAATCAGCCCGTTTACAATTTGATTGGGGGTATGTTTCATGAGCGTGTGCGAACGTATACCTATTTGTATCCGCTTGAGGTAGATTCTGATGGGAATCCACTCCCTGAGCAGGGGGATGTTTATCATGATGGGGATGCAGCAGCTGAGGCGGCTTTGCGCTATGTGGAGATGGGATTTACGGCCGTTAAACAAGACCCCGCAGGCCCATACAGTTTCCAAGGAGGACGTGAACTTTCACTACATGAGCTTTCGC
>JANQSK010001009.1 GCA_028284105.1 Anaerolineae bacterium | reverse complement strand
GAAGGCTGAGCCTGTCGAAGCCTGGTTTATATAACTCACCTTCGACAGGCTCAGGCTCCACTTACCTTGTAATGGGCGATTAGGCTATCTTACTTAATCAGATAAATCAAATGGGTATACATTGGTTAGATTAAGACTGTTCACTGAACCGTTTTAGTAAATAAATTGCTTGAAACCCGTGGTAAATTAGCAGAATCTGCAAAACTCATGTGGAAAAACGGTTATATTACAATTAAAAGAGATTTTTATTGACAGAGATTTGACCGATTCCTAAAGACATGTTATGTTTTTTCTAAATCGGTTTAGTTAGCGTTAAAAAACCGATATTTTTATTGTGTTGAATAATCAACAAGGTTGCAAAATTTAATCCACTTAGGAGAAGGAAATGAAAAATTTACGGCCGTTAAAACTCATTTTGTTTAGTTTGATTATGGCTCTGGTGGTCGTCGCCTGTTCATCAGAACCGCAAATTGTTGAGGTGACCCGTGTTGTCACTGAGACAGAAACCGTAGTAGAAGAAGTAGAAGTTCAAGTTGAAGTAACGCGTGAAGTTGAAGTTGTTCAACTTCAAGAAATTGAAACAGAAGTTGTTGTGACCCAAGTTGTGGAAGTTATTCCAGAATACATACCCGAAGGAACATTGCGTCATGCGCATTCCGTGAACTTCCTGAATTGGGATCCTCATAGAGATCAACGAACTATTTCACTCCAGTATTTAAATCCAGTTTATGAAGGTCTTTTACGTGAAGCCAATGATGGACAATCATTTATTCCTGAACTCGCAACAAGTTGGGAAGAAGATGAAAATGGTGTCACTTTCTTCTTACGTGAAGGTGTCACTTTCCATGATGGCACTCCATTCGATGCAAGCGTCGTTGTTGCAAACTTTGAGCGTGTAAAAGAGGTTGGACATCCTGTAAATCGTGGCTTCTTGGCTAATGTTGAATCCGCAGAAGCAATTGATGATATGACTGTACGCTTTAATTACAGTCAATTTGACGGTACGGTATTGCTTACCTTGTCACGTTTCTCTGGTAAACAAATTTCTCCAGCTGTTTTTGATACCGTCTCGGAAAATAATCCAGTCGGTACAGGTCCTTACATCTACAATGCTGATGATTCGAATCCAGATAATACCTTTATGGCATACGACTACAATCCAGATTACTGGAATAGCAATGCCCAACCTGTGGCTCGCTTTGAAATCTCAATGATTACAGATCAAGCTGCCCACGTAAATGGTATTTTGACAGACGAATTTGATACTACTCAGGTAAGTATTCTGCCTTTGATAGCTCAAATGGAGCAAGCTGGGATGATTACCTCATTGTCACCTGCTGTGGGCTGGAGTATGCACATTCTTGACCGTACCGGCACCATCGTGCCTGAATTAGCAGATGAACGTGTTCGTCGAGCAATGATGTATGCGGTTGATCGTGATGCTTATTGGCAAGTGGTCAACGTTGGCTTTAAATCAACCCAACATGCACTTCCTGGTGGTTATGCGTTCAGCGAAGATATTGAAGACATTGAATTCAATATGGAAAAAGCGATGGAGCTGATGGCAGAAGCGGGCAACCCAACCTTTACCGTTGATGTCCCATCATTTGGTGGTTTTAACCCCCGTAATGCATTCTTCGCTTCATCTTGGGAACCACTTGGTATTACATTGAATATTGTTGAAGTTAACAACATCTTCGGTGCTTGCACCCAAGGTGAAGGTGACTTTGCAATGGGTATTTGCCCAATCAATGAACGTCACATTAAACACTTTGTTGAAAATCGTCTCCTTGAAGGTGGTTTCCTGAATCCGTTTGGTCATGTTGATCAGGATATCGAAGATCTCTATGCTCAAACTGTTGGATTGCCATTGGATGAAGCTGAACCACTCTTCGCTGAAATCGCACGGCTTTCTGCTGAACGCGGATACATCATCCACCTCGGATGGGCGTCTAGCCCCGTTCAATTCAATCCCAATAATGTGTCCGGTGTCCAGGTTCGATTTATCTATCCTGGTACTTACTACATAGGTGATGTCTCATTAAGAGAGTAGTGTGAATGTTTGAAGGGTAAATCAGTTTGGCCTGGTTTATTGACCGAGCAATAGTAATTACCTTTCAAGAATTAGACTTAGCTCTGACTTTGTTGATAGAATATGCGTGGCCGATCAATGGATTGGTCACGCATTGCTTATTTTTTGTAGAAGATTGATATGTTAAGACTCATCCTCACCCGTGTACTAACGACCATTCCCCTGATGCTTGTCATTACCATTCTCGCTTTTGCGATGGTGCAAGCAATGCCGGGGAGTATTGCTGGAATTATTTTAGATGCCGGAGCCACCCCGGAAGCCATAGCCGAATTAGAATCTGAAATGGGTTTAGATCGCCCTTTCTTTATCCAATACTTTGATTGGCTTGGCAATGCGCTTCAGGGCGATCTTGGTGATTCTTTGTTTTTTTCATCACCGGTCACAGTCCTCATTGGTGAATCGTGGCCCGTTACAGCATCGATTGTTCTTGGGGGGATGATTGTGGGGGTGTTATTGGGGCTGGTTTTAGGCATTGTGGCAGGGCTACAACCTGGCAGCTGGTTAGACCGCTCCTCGACTTTTAGTGCTTCGATTACGGTTGCTTTACCCTCATTTTGGTTAGCAATGCTTTTGGCTATATTCTTAGGTGTAAGGTGGGAGCTATTCCCAGTTATTGGGTATACACCCTTTTCTGAAAGTCCCTCTGAATGGTTGCGTAGTATTACACTTTCTAGCTTAGCAATGGGTATTCCATCAGCGGCGCTTATTGCAAGGCAAATGCGTAGTTCAATGGCAAATGTGCTGCAATCTTCATACATTCGAGCCCAACGGGCAATGGGGCTTGGCCGCTGGCAAATTGTTGTACGACATGCATTAAAAAATGCGATGATTCCCGTTGTCACAGTGATTGGTTTTCGTCTAGCGGTAGTCGTTGGACAGGCTTTTATTGTTGAAAGTGTGTTCTTTTTGCCCGGGATGGGAAAACAGCTAGCAACGGCCGTTCAACAACAGGACGTGATTTTTGTTCAAGGGGGTGTCGTTGTTGTTGCCGCCTTTATTATCTTCGCCAATATGTTCATTGACATCATTTATGGACTATTAAATCCAAAGGTACGGGTTTCTTAAAATGGCTGCAGTCACATCACCACAAGAAAAATCACTCTCCCAATTTGACCGCTTTTGGCAGCGTTTCCGTAAACAGCGGTTGGCGATTGCATCACTGATCTTTTTGCTATTTATGGTCTTTGTGGCCATCTTTCGTGATCAGCTCATGCCTTACACAAAAGATTCGGCTGATTTCTCCAGTACCTATTGCCAACCCTTTTTCCTTTCAAATGAAGGCGTATTTTCCTGTCAAAATCCGGCTGATCATATTTTAGGTACGGATGAGCTAGGTCGAGATGCCTACTCGCGTCTTATTTATGGTGCTCGAATTTCAGTTCAAGCTTCGCTGCTCGGTGTGGCCATTGCTCTCATATTGGGTTTACCCGTTGGGATGCTGGCTGGCTTTTACGGGGGTAGATTTGATCGCTGGGTGATGTGGGTCGTTGATATTATCTTTTCACTCCCGGGGATTTTGATTGCCTTTGGGGTGATTGCTATTTTAGGTAATGGCTTACTCAATGCAATGATGGCTGTAGGTATTGTTCTTTCTACTCGTTTTGCTCGGTTGGCCCGTGGTGTCGTGCTCGCAGAGCGAGAAGAACTTTATGTGGATGGGGCTCGCGTTGGTGGCTTATCGACAAGAACCATTGTATTTAAGCATATTCTGCCCAATATTGCGCCGCCTTTGATTGTCCAAACTTCACTTCTTTTTGGTGCCGTTATCTTAATTGAAGCTGGACTTAGCTTTTTGGGCGTCGGTGTCCCATTGAGTGAACCTAGCTGGGGGCGTATGCTTGCAGAATCACGAACGGTGTTAGCCACAAATCCCTTTCTTTCAGTTCCCCCAGGTTTGGCGATTGCGCTTTCTGTATTGGCTTGGAATATTTTGGGTGATGGGCTTCGTGATGCGCTTGGTCAAGACATTACAAGTAATCAACTGACAACCGTTGCGAAAGTTCAGCTAAGCGATGATACAGGCAAAGAAACACACGTTAACCAAGATGTGATCGATAGAGCTTCGTTATTGTTATCAAACATCGAAGTTAAGTTTCCTACCCCGCGCGGTGAATCTGTAACGATCTTGAAAGACATTAACTATGCAGTGCTTCCGGGCAAGACGTTAGGGATTGTAGGGGAATCTGGTTCCGGTAAAAGTATGTCAGTGATGGCAGCAATGGGGATTGTGCCAGCACCGGGACAAATTACTGCAGGCAACATCTTTTTAAACGGCCGTAATATTTCCAACCTCTCTGAAAGTGAACTGCGTAAACTCCGTGGCAAAGAAATTGCCATGATCTTCCAAGAACCAATCGCTTCATTAAACCCTGTTTTAACCGTGGGGCAGCAGCTTGTTCAACCGATTCAAACCCACTTAGGCTTGAGTAAAGCCCAAGCGTGGGAAAAAGCGACAGAGCTGTTGCGTTTGGTGCAGGTCCCCGACCCTGAACGTCGGATGAACGAGTATCCGCATCAATTTTCAGGGGGGATGGCCCAACGGGTGGGGATTGCACGCGCCCTATCCTGTGATCCAAGCGTCTTGATTGCGGATGAACCCACAACAGCTTTGGATGTAACGGTACAAGGTCAAGTGATTGATCTTCTTAAAGGATTACAAGAGAAACTTGGGGTTGCTATTGTTTTTATTACCCATGATCTTGGAGTCGTTGCCGAAGTCGCTGACCGCGTGGCAGTGATGTACGCGGGAGAAGTGGTTGAAACGGGGGATGTTCGAGAAGTTTTTGAGAGTCCAAAACATCCTTATACAAAAGCGCTGTTAGAAACCTTGCCGCATCACGGTCGGTCTGAGGAAGGGAAACTCCCTGTTATTGATGGGCTTGTTCCGCCACCATCTGCTTGGCCTACTGGCTGTCGTTTTCACCCACGATGCCACTTTGCCAATAGCCGCTGCTCAGCAGATCATGATTTGCCAATGAAAAAGGTGGAAGGGCGACAGCATTTCAGCCGCTGTATTCGCATTAATGAAATTGATCTTTGATTTAGATGAGATGATTTCCATTCACCAATCTATGCTTAGCAATCATTTTACATAACTGGCGAATCTTCAATCTTTTCCTATACTACCAGTATGAAAAATTTAGAAACTGATTACCTTGTTATTGGTACAGGCGCTTTAGGCATGGCCTTTGTGGATACGATGCTTGATGAAAGCGATGCAAGCTTTTTAATGGTAGATCGCAATCACATGCCTGGCGGCCATTGGAACTTTGCTTACCCCTTTGTTCGATTACACCAACCCTCTTCATTTTATGGGGTGGCATCGACTGATTTAGGAAGCAATCGCATTGATGAAACAGGTTCGAATAAAGGGTTTTATGAGCTTGCTTCAGGTGCGGAAATTTCTGCTTATTTTGAAAAATTGATGCGGGAGCGTTTCCTACCTTCTGGCCGTGTGCAATATTTTCCAATGTCTGATTACTCTGGTAATCATCAATTTCGTTCTCTCCTTTCTAATCAAACCTATTCAGTCACAGTAAATAAGAAAGTCGTTGATTCCACCTTTTTCAAAACCACAGTGCCGGCAATGCATAAACGGCGCTATTCAGTTGATGATGGTGTTGCAATTGTTCCACCCAACGATTTGCCTTTTGTTGCCCACAAGCACAAACAGTTTACGGTTTTGGGTGGTGGAAAAACGGCAATGGACACTTGTGTTTGGCTTCTCGACAATGGAGCAGACCCAGAT
>JANQSK010001001.1 GCA_028284105.1 Anaerolineae bacterium | reverse complement strand
AATATAAGTGTCAAATTTAACCCATCGCATCGAGATACAAATCGTGAAAATAGCGCATAGCATGTTCCGAGATGTTATGGGCATTAGGTTCAGTTACATACCAACCTGCTTGGAACCCACGCTGACGCATCCCAAGCTGCACATTTTCACAAAGCGCCTTATCTTCAACCGACACAATATCCGCGGTCCACTCAGCCCGTAGCCGATCTCGTCGGACAGCATCAGGATCTGGCATCTCTTTGGGAACCAGATTGGTCGTTATCCGATTTGTTTCATGTGGAGTAAGCGGATCAAAACGGGAAATATAAAATCCGGGCACCCCAGGAAACTGCCCTAACACCGTGCTTGGAAATAGAAACCAGAAGTGCCCCACAGTGACGTCATGCTCCAAATTCAAAGGGAACGCATTGTTCTTTTCTTTCATAGCCGTTGGGGCGACTTGGAATGTGTAATTGGTATGGAGGGTAAATTTTGATGCTGGAATGTCCATCATGTCGTTGAAGGTTTTATGGGCTGTTTCGCAATGGTAGCACTCCAAATAGTTATCAATCATCACTTTCCAGTTGGCGCGGCAATGGTACGAATGCCCAAACTCCTCACTGCTATCCTGCGCGGGTCGATAGCTCATAATATCAGGCACACTCGTGAGGATTTGGTCAGCCAATCCAGGTGCATATTCATGAAGTGGCTTGGCTTCCGCGTCAAGATTGACAAACACAAAGTCTAATAGTTGCTCTGTACGAACAGGGAAGAGGCAAATATCGGCCGTATTAATTACCTCACTATTTGTTGCACCTCGCGCACCGAGCAACTTACCATCGAGTGAAAAGCTCCAAGCGTGATAAGGGCAAACAAACGCTCTTTTATGTCCTGCCCCTTCTACTAGGCGGTGTCCTCGGTGTGGGCAAACGTTATAAAATGCCTGTATCTCGTCATCACGAATGCGAACAAGAATGATGTTTTGGTCAAAAATGGCAAATGTCTTAAATGAACCAACCTGAGGCAACTCTGCAGAATGGCATGCATACTGCCAATGCTTGAAGAAGAGTTGTTCTCGCTCCCTTTCTAAGATTTCACTACTTGTGTAATAGTTCCCTGCCAAGACGCGCGTTCGTCCATTTCCATTTAAAGATGCTGGTCTTGTTAAAGACATAGTCACACCTCACCCGTTCTCTTTTTTTATGAGATTAAAATGTATCTGTTTCTCAGCCCCTATCTCATTCACAAACACCTATTAATCAAGACGATCTATATTACCAAAAACACCCATTTTCACTTAAGTGTTCCGAAGTTTCTAATTTGCAAACTCTATAACAAATAAGCTTCGGAACCTCGAGGAAACGAAGTTAATAGCCGTCGCTTCATTAAAAGCAGGCACTTCGTTTCACTTAAAAGGTCTATCAAATTGGCGCAATTCACGGTTGTTCAAAAGCCATCCATTAAAAAGTCATTCAATTTTCAGTTAATTTCTAACACAACGTATACGAAATATGGTTTGTTTTTTGCTTGAATCTGTCATACTAATCGGATGAATCTAAGGCAAATTGACCGTCGTCTCGTCACTATCGTTCTCATTGTGTTTGTGCAAATGCTGGGTGCAGCTATGATTCTCCCTATCCTCCCTCTCTATGCACAAAACGAATTTAATCTTGAACCGCAGTGGATTACGCTTTTAAACACGACATTTTTTGGGGCGCAATTTTTAGCGGCCCCTGTTTTGGGTCGCTTATCAGATCGTCGCGGACGTGTTCCCATTCTAATTGTCAGTCAAATAGGCACTGTCATTGCATTCTTAATGCTTGGGTTTGCACCCAATGTTTGGATCCTCTTCTTTGCACGGCTGCTGGATGGCATCACGGGGGGCAATTTTATTGTGGCGCAAGCTTACATTGCAGACATTACACCTCCTGAACGAAAAACAGTCTCTTTTGGATATGTCATGGCAGCCTTTGGGGCAGGCTTCGTCCTAGGGCCAGCCATTGGTGGGTTTATGGCGGCTAGCTTTGGCCCGCGTATCCCTTACTTCTTAGCGGCTGGTGCAGCAACCATTGTCGTCCTATTGACCGTATTCACGCTGAATGAAACAGTATCCCCTGAGCAGCAAGCAGAAAATCGCATTGCCACACAACAAGGCATTAACTTCAAGCAAATCTTTAGCCAAAGGACATTGATCTACATTTTATTAATTGCCTTTTTCATTCAAATGACACTTGGCATTTTGCAATCAACCCTCTCTCTCTTTACAGATGCCGTCTTGCTCCCAGATGCGACTGAAGAACGTGTCCAAATCGGCTTGGGCATCATCTTTGGTGCGGTTGGAATCACCCAAATTTTTACGCAAGGATTTTTAATCCGCAGGTTGTTGCCGCGATTAGGTGAAATGGGTCTTATCGTGTTGTCCGGTTTTTTGATTTTAATTGGGCTTCTCCTCTTGGGATCAGCCAATGGTGTGGCAATTGCCGGTGTTTCTTCTGTCTTGTTTGCAATGGGGATTGGGTTAACTTTGCCCTCTATTAATTCGATGGCAACAACGGTTGCAGATGAATCAATAAAGGGGCAAATCTTAGGCGTTGTTCAATCTTCTTCCAATTTGGGGGTGATTGTGAGCAGCTCAATTGCGGGGCTTCTGTTTGCCTTGTCACCCCGCTTTCCATTCTATTTGGGCGTGGGGGTTATGGTCGTTGCGTTTGTTCCTATTTTATTATTGCAACGAAGACTCGTTTGGCGAGAGTCTCAACAATCAACTAGTGAGGTCTGATAGATTCTATTTAATGAATCAAAATCTATCAGACCAAAATGTTTTATTTCATCGCTTTTTCCAAAAACGGCCGATAATATTCAAAATCTGGTGTTTCCATATCGGGAATTTTCCCTTCCTCATCGTAAAGACGGAGTTGAATCGCTCGCTTGAAATAAGGATTGGCTTCAAACTTTTTGACCTCTTCTTCATTAAATGGTCCGCCCTGCACTTGAAGACTCAGCATCGAGGCTGGTGATACATTTTTGACGTACTCTTCGTCGGTCGCTACTAAATATCGCTTGGCTGCGACGTGTAAGCGCATTGGCTCAATCACCTCAGGTACAAAATAATCTCGTAACGCTTTGGCACCCAACTCTTCATGAATTGCATCAATACCGTGTTCAGCAATGTCTTCCCCCATATCGTGACAAAAGTGCCCATAGTCGTGCAGAAATGCAGCCGCGATCATCAAATCATCTGCCCCATCTTGCTCAGCAAATACGGCCGTTTGTAAGCTGTGTGCCACAATAGTGACCCGTTCACCATACTCTACATCGGCACGGGCATTCATATTCGCAAAAATTTCATCGATAATTGACATTCGGATTCCTTTTTAATGCGCTCGTTCTAAAACGGCCAACTTACTCAATAAGCTATCAATATCGGCATAACAGCCCTGTAAATGACGGTCACCGCTGCTTTTATACCCAATACGGCCGTGGAGAACACGCTGATTATCAAACAACATGGCATCCCCAGCCCCCATCTTAAAGGTGATCTTATAGCGATCATCTTCCAACATATGCGCAAACGTATGATAAGCTTCATAAAACGCCTTCATTTTGTCAGACTCCACATAAAACGTTTGCATTGACCGATTATTAAACCGAATCCCAACCACTTCATCCCGTGCATTCGTTTGAATAATAGTGGACTCACAGCTTAAATCTGCGTCATCACTACTAAATCGAAAAGTCACAAGGGTAGAGGCTAACTGTTTAAATTGTTCAGGAAATTTAGCCTTAAAATCTTCAGCAACACGAAATCCATCCACAAGAGTGCTATCCCCACCATCCACGTTATTGCTTAGTACGTGGAGCAGTTGAAGCGTCGGAACAGGATGTCGATAAGGATTATCTGTATGCCCACCAAGCGTGGCGCTCGTAAAGGCTAAGTTACTCGGATTCGACACAACTTTAACATCAAAATAAGGTCCATAGTTTGTGTCCCGTACATACCCAAATAAATCAATCACTTGAAACAATGACTTTGACGCAACTGGCACATCCTTGAGAAGAGTAAATCCATAATCACGAACATGCGCCAACATATCACGTAATTGTGTTTCGTCACTTTGTAGCTCTGAAAGAGAAAATGAAGGCGGCAGCTTTGAAAATGCTCTTGAATCCCATAAGCTCTTTTGAGTACGACGAACCATTATTTCAGACGACTCATACGCATTCTGACGAAGCCACTCAGGAGAAAATTCTGTCACATGACCATCATTCGCCCACTGTATTTGAATTGTTCCATTTACCGTTACTTTCTCTGCAGATAAATCTAATGGAATTGACAACGTGTCTATTAGTTTTTGTCCATTCCTGTGACGATTTTCAGGAGCATTATCACGAAGCCACATATAATGATAAGTACTCTGATGACCATCACCCCACTCAATCTTCAAGGCATCTGATTCAACTTGATGATTTTTAATTGTTGTTCTATTCATCACATCCTCTTGAGCTATGTACATTTCACAATTCTCTTTAAATAAACAGAGTTCGAAAAGTGAAATGAACCAAGTGAAAACTATAATTGAGTCGATTCTTGTCAAGAAACTTTTTGATTTTCACAACCTAAGATAGGGCCTCATCGACAATCAAATCTTTGAATATTATACTTTTCTATTATTCTGAAAAAATAGAAATTTCGACGAATTTGATGGACAAAAAACAACCGGCTCCACTCAAACGGCCTATTATGGGCGGCACAAAGAACGGCATAAGGCCAAAGCGTTATTCCTATTGGCGGACAGGATATGCTGGAAACATACCTACCACGCTCCAATTTTGGGTTACTCAGGCTGGGGAATATCATACAGACCATAAGTTCTTTTCAGATGAGTCTGAATATGCCTCATGGCATCAATTCTACTATCAGCAATCAGGTGAAGGATTCTTGACAACCAATGATGAAACTAGCTCTATCTTGCCTGGTCATTTGATCATCATTCCAAAAGGGACAATATTTACATTTCATGCTTCAGATGGTATACAAATTCATTGGTTTGCTATTGAAGGTGAATGTCCTCTCATAGAAACTAAACAAACTGCTTCTGTTTATCCCCTTGCTCCCCATCAACATATTCATTCAATCTTTGCACGACTTCGTGAAACATTGCTTCAAGAACAGCCGGGAAATGCTTTTCGTGCGGTAGCTTTAGTGTATGAATTATTCGCTACATTGGAAGCCATCTCTTCCAACAAGCAATCTGAATCAATATATCCAGAAACGCTTCGAATCGCCCTCACTTTTCTAAATGAAAATTATGAACAGCCTTACTCTTCAGAAAGATTAGCTACACACTGCAGGGTTAGCACGCCCCATCTACGAAGCTTGTTTCAAAAATGGGTTGGTGAATCACCCCACCGAACCCATCAACGATACCGCATTGAAAAAGCAGAGCGCCTTTTGCTCTCTCAAGATTTATCAGTTCGGGAAGTTGCTAAACAAGTGGGATATTCAGATCCTTATTATTTTTCGCGGGTTTTCAAAAAGATGACAGGGGTTAGCCCAAGCCATTATCGTGCCACAATGACTGACCAGAAGATTTCTTAAATTGTGTCGGCTATTAGAGAAATATTGAACTAGATTGTGGGAAGACGAGCTTCTACTTTATTTATTGCTTCGCAAAGCTTTTCCATTGAAACGGGCTTACTAATGTAATCGTCCATTCCTTGAGATAAAAAGTATTCTCTATCACCATCTATTGCATTGGCAGTCATTGCAATAATTCGAGGGCGGGCATCACCATACAGTGAAATGATCTCTTTGGTTGCCTGAACACCATCCATTTCAGGCATCTGGATATCCATCAAGATAAGATCATACTCTTTTTGAGCCACAGCTTCTAATACTTCCAAGCCATTTTCGACATTATCAGCCGTAAAACCCAACCTATCCAACATTCGATTGGCTACTTTGAGATTAATCTTATTATCATCTGCAAGCAGAATTCTCAATGGGCTGATTGATTCGTTAACCTCTTCAATCAAATCCAGTTTTTGAGGGGCAGATTGCTCTTCAACCTGCTCTTCATTTTCAGTTAACAAGGAAACAAAAATATGTTGAAGCTTTTCAAGTCTGACTGGCTTTGTTAATTGCTCTACGAAAAGTGCTTTATCTACTGTGAGGAACTGTTTGTGAATTGAAGATACCATAATTAAAGGAATCGTTTGCCACTTAGAATTTTCCTTAATTTTTTGAGCAAGCTCGTCTCCTGTCATTAAAGGCATTTTCATATCTATCAAAATGACATCTGCATGATTTTCTTCAAGCCATTGTAATGCCGCAAACCCATCAACGGCCGTAAATGGGACCATATTTATTTTTTCGACCAACCGTGACAAAATTTGAAGGCTCATCACATTGTCATCCACAA
>JANQSK010001000.1 GCA_028284105.1 Anaerolineae bacterium | reverse complement strand
TGGCTCTTAAGGTATTTATTGATTTTTTGAACGGTTTGAGGTGTTAATGTATTGGTTTTTGGGGTGCGCACTTTTTCTTGGGCAAGCTGGGAGCCTGCTTGTGAATCTTTTTTGAAGACATGGAGTGTTTGAGAAACGGCCGTTTCTGGCAGACCGACAGATTGGAATAGCCCTTGAATCACTTGTTCAGGCTGAGCAATCATATCTTCATACTTCACCGCACAAATAGAGTGATCTTGATTCACAATCGAAAGATACCGATCCATACGTGAGAGCCAAGCTAAGATGGATAGATCGATCCGATCTAATCCTCGCCAGCGTGCTTGGAACTTGTATTTTTGTAGCAACGGCACCAATTTAAGCCACCGCTGCAGCAAAGCACCACTTAATTTACGCGCATTGCTGGACTGTAAACCAAAAGCACGGATGGCCGATTTGGTTTGGTCTTCCACATTACGATAGAGAAAGATGTTGTGTGTTTGAGGGATGGCTTTATTGATTAAGTCTGCAATCTCAAAGCCTGAACTCCGATATTTGATGGCCCAATGGGCTGTATCAGGATGATGTGGCAATGGCTTGAGCTGTAGTTTGAGTGAGGCTGTGAGTAGCGCTTGAATTTGAGCATCATTACGGCCGTTTAAATCTCGCATCAACAGAAAATTCGAAAAGATATCCGGCTCTGAGAGGCTGGCCGTGTTTGGTACATTGTCAAACACCCGGCTCAATAAAGTAGAGCCACATCGACCAACGGAGTGAATCATAATCACTGGATTCGTTGGGTTTGATGCTTGTTCTCCAAGCTGAAGAAAGGTCTCTTTGGGAACGGCAATCAACTTTTCGGCATGCTCATACTGCGATTGATAAAAGAAGGGGGCGTCGGTTAAATCAACAGATTCTGGTGTCTGAACAAAAATGGCTTGGTCCCCATTGGGATCATAGCAATAAAGTGAAATTGTTGGATCATTTAAGATGATCGATGCATCAACTGGCTTATCCTCAATGACCTCAAAGTCATGAAGCCCTGCGAAGGTAGTTGCATCTTGTTTTGTTTTGACAGAAATTTTGAGATAACGAGAAGTTGACATAAATAACCGAAGTTTGCTAGGAAATTGAATAGATTGATTATACGGCCGTTACCTAACACTCACCCTAAAGAAAAAGACCTATGACCCATAAGGCGTTTTGCGCAATTCATCACAATATTGACAAAAGGCGTTTTCCAGATAGATTCCACCCATTCAGAGGCAAGTAAGCAAAGGCGTTAAGATGGCTGTTACCCTAAACGATATTGCAAAAATAGCTGGTGTGTCACACACAACAGTGTCGCGCGCCTTAAAAGGCCATCCTGCATTAGCTCCCAAAACCATTGAGCGCATTCGAGAAATCGCAGATGAACTCGGCTATGTACCAAATACGGTAGCTCGGGGGTTAAAAACCAATCGGTCCCGCATATTAGGTGTGATTGTGCGGCGCATTGGGGATCCTTATTTTACAGACGTGCAGCGAGGGATTGAAGATTATCTGCATGCTCATAATTATCGCATGATTTTGGCATCCTCTAAAAAAAGCCCAGAGCGAGAAGCGGATATCGTCCGAGCAATGAGTGAACATCGCGTAGATGGCGTCATTATTTGTTCCTCCAAAGTCAATCCCATCTATAAAGAAAAGCTCAAGAAGTTTGGCATGCCCACTGTATTTATTAACTATCAAGAACAAGAGACAGATGTGCTTGCTGTTCAGCATGATAATGTTCAGGGTGGTCGAGAGCTTGTGTCACACCTTATCGAATTAGGGCACACAAAGATTGCCTATCTTGGCCACGCCTACGCGGGTCGAATAAACCAAGACCGATTGGAAGGGTTTCATCAGGCGATGGCCTTGGCTGGACTTCCCGTAAATCCGAATTATTTACTTGAATGTGATCGTGGTTCTCCAGAAGATGGCGCCAAAGCAATACGGCCGTTGCTCCAAATGGACACACCTCCAACGGCACTTGTTTGTTATAACGACATGATGGCAATCGGTGCCATTCATGGCTTGCGAGCTGGTGGCTGGCAAATTCCCAAAGATTGCTCAATCACTGGGTTTGACAATATACCTTTGGCTTCATTTGTTGATCCTTCTCTTACCACCTGGCATCAACCACGCTATGAAATGGGTACTCAAGCTGCTATGACGATGCTTGAATATTTACAGTGTCGTGATGCTGGATTACCTTTCAAACCCCAAATCAACGTGTTGGCCGGCGAGCTAATTCACCGTCAATCAACACGCCCCAACTAACCCCTATTGTGTGAACTTCACGTTAAATTTTAATTTGTAAATTGAATTGCAAGTAGACTAAGTATGCTTAAGTTATTGATGGAACTTTGTTAGGTAATAGCCATCTTATTCATGGATCAAATGAAGCGTGAGGGGATTCATGACAAGGACGAACCGATGAACATCGCTGACTTACAACACCAACTCGAAACGGCCGAAAATTTCAGATTGAGTCATCAATTTGATCAAGCAACCTTGCTCTACGATGAATTCCTTCAGGGTTCAGAAGAGGCAAAGGCAGAAGATCCAGTTCGTGAAATGCGATTGATGGCTTTGGCCGGATACGGCCGTATCCTCCACGTCAAAGGCCAACAGCCCGAAGCCTTAAGCAAATTTAAACAGCGTGTTGAAGAATCAAAAAGCAAAATTGAACAGGTTGATGCCCTTGTTAGCTTGGGTGATCAACAGATCATCATGGCTAAATATGAGGATGCGTTTGCTGTGCATTCTCAAGCCCTATCCGTTTCCAAAAAGTTAAACTATTCAGCGGGTCGTGCTTTTGCCCTCCGCGGCCTCGGTCAAACCTTCTCATTCATCGGACGCGCAGAAGAAGCCATTTCTAATTTAAAGAAGGCCCTTTCCATCTTTCAACAGCTTGAAAATAATGAAGAAACCGTGCGTACATGGAACTTGTTGGGTATTACGCATGGCCAACAAGGGGAAATTGATAAAGCAATCGATGCTTTTTCAGTTGGATTAAAAAATGCTCGGCGAGTGGGAGATATGGCGATTGCCAGCTTCCTCTCAAATCTCGGTGAGATGTATCAAGATCTTTATGCTTTTGAAGAAGCGCTTGAATATCATCGCGAAGGGCTGGAAATTGCAGAAAAAGCGGAACTACGCTCGATGGAGCTTGATTTATGCCGAAATCTCGGTGTTGATCTTTGCTATTTAGGTCAGTTAGAAGAAGGGTACACTTATCTTCAACGCGCCTTATCACTCAGTCAAGTGACAGGCATGCTCGATTTGCAGCTTCAAACGCTTTATTCAATCGGCCACTATGAGATGGCGCACGGTAAAATTGAACTGGCTCAAAAATACGGCCGTCAACTGCTTGTTCTTGCAGATGAGATCAAAGCGCGTGGTCATTTAGCTCGAGCAAGGTATCTGTTAGGTTGCTGTGAGAAACAGCAGAACAATATCCAAGAAGCCCAACAGCTGTGGCAACAGTCCCTTTTCATGGCGCATGAAACCCAACAGTATCGCCTGCTATGGCAAATTCATGCGGCTCTAGCTGAAATCAGCGACTCTGCTGAGCTTGCACGGACGCATAATCGCATTGCGGCAGAAGTCATTGAGCAAATCCTTTACCCCATTGAGAGCCAAGCCTTGCGTACAGCATTTTTGAATGCCCCTTCAATCAAGATTGTTTTAGACGCAATTCAATAAATACCTTTTTCCTTTGATACACATTCTTTATTAACACTTCAATTTTTGTTACCCCAAATATGAAGAATCGCCGTTTAGCTTGTTATCTGGCAAAATAAGCTTGCGCCCAAGTGCGCATTTGGAGAAACGCGAATGGATCACATCAATTTGTTTGGGGTTAAGCGAGTCATGGCTGTGGCCAGTGGTAAAGGGGGTGTGGGTAAAACAACTGTCACCGTCAATTTAGCGCTCGCTTTTCAGCGACAGGGCCTCAAAGTCGGTATTTTTGATGCAGATATTTATGGGCCTAATGTGCCCATTATTTTAGGCATTCATCGACGAGAAAAAGGGGATGGTTACGCTCCTATTGCGCGGCGGAAAGAAAGTTTACCCTATATCAAACCTTTGCATCGGTATGGGCTGTCCATCATGTCAACCGGTTTATTAGTCGCTGAAGATCAAATCATTGACCCTGCTAGAAGTAGCAATGCGGTGGGTCAATTTTCTGTTCAGACGCTGAAAGATGTAATGTGGGGAGATTTAGACATTCTCCTCCTTGATCTACCGCCCTCTGCAGGCCAACCACAAGCAGATTTACTAAAATTTACACCTATCGATGGGGCTGTCATTGTTACCACGCCACAAGATTTGAGCCTTCTCGATGCATCACGCTCTTTGCAGCTTTTTCAGGAAAACGAAGTGCCTATCTTTGGATTAGTTGAGAACATGAGCTACTTTATTTGTCCCAATTGTGATGAAAAGCATGAAATTTTCCAACGTCCCCGAAAA
>JANQSK010000989.1 GCA_028284105.1 Anaerolineae bacterium | reverse complement strand
GGATTTTGTTTGTGAGCGGGGTTGCTAGGCTCGATAACCACCGTGATGGCATACCCAATCATTGGACCCATCTGAGGCATAAAATCCCTAGTTTCTTCTATGTTAAAACAGCTTCGGACAATATCATGAGAGGTGATTTGTTCCCAGCCATTATAAATTGTGGGGGTATTCCAACGCTTGAGTTGCAGTAGTTCTGAATGGGGAAGTCGATCTGCCATGTGATTTTCTCCTTTTGGACACACATTGATTTTTCTAAGTCAGTATCGTTAATGTAGACACATACCTATATCAAGGCAACAAATTCTCCCACTTATTTTTCAAATTCTAGGCGTCATCATTCTTATTTCAGTTGTGACTGGCTGCAAAACACGAGTAGTAAAGGTGAAAACACGGCCGTTTTCAAACCAACGTTATCCAAACTCATTCTTTGGCATCTGCATTGGGGATAAAAGGTGGAGAAAAGCTTAAACTGAATGACATCATTCAAAACACAAAAGAGTAATGATGCCATTCAGCTTACTTAAATCTATTTCAATACAATAGGCAAGAAGAGTTCATATGATTCTGGCATGAGCACTTCAAACGTAAAGCTAAAGTCTGCTTCCCCGTCATTAAGGAAATTACCGGCATCGTCTGTCAATATGCCACTGCCACATAGTTCAAAACGATAGTTATCGGCATCGAGATTGCTCCCTCCATTCACGTTGATAGTGGCCTTATTATTAGTGTCGTTATAGTTAATAGAATTAACTGAGATAGCAACATCATCAGATTGTATAGTGCCACAAAGGGCCGTTTCCAACACCCCATTTGCACCCGCGCCAATCAATGAATAAAGAGCGGGGTTGGTCACATCATTCGCCTCTGAATCGCCACTCGGATTATTCATCGTTTCGCTAAAGGTGATAGATAACTGCCTTACCGGTTCAATCATGACCCCATTAGACGCATCCGCATCTCCACCTATGCCAACCAATGAAATTTCAGGACCAGTTTGGTCAACCGCAAACTGTGTCATAAAGTCAGTTCCGGCTACGCTATTAGCGTTCCCATCGAGCCGATTACCCGATAAATCTTCAAGCGTATCACACGCAAAGAGGCCATAAACACCTTCCCCAAGTTGCGAATTACCGTTTAAAGAAAGCGTTGACCGCTTATTTGTTGCGCTATAGCTAACGCTGTTGATAGTTACGGCCGTATCGTCGCCCGTTGGTGAGCTACAAACGGCCGTATCAACAGCCCCATTAGACCCTGCTTCAACCAGTAAATAGTTGCCAGGATTGGTAACATCATCATTACCGGAATGGCCTGATGGGTTATTCATTGCTTCATTAAATATGACCATCAATTCCGTGATAGAGGCATTCGTAATTTCACCATCGGTGAGTTCACCATCGCCACTATCCTCATTTGAATTTACGGCCGTCACAACGGGAGGCACCGTCTCAGGGACCATAGCCAAAATCGCTTCACCAATCGCAAACACATCCACGCGTCGGAAGTTTAAACCGGTATTGGTCACATTATCGTCCTCATCGTCACCATCCTTGACAACAGCCCCCGTCGTAACCAATAAAGAATCAATTTCATCTGGGGTTAAAAGTCGATCTAGCTCTTGCAAAGCCAGTTGCTGCATCAAAGCAACAATGCCTGCAACATGGGGAGAAGCCTGACTTGTACCATGTTGAGCTACTAAGGCATCTCCTGGCCCAGCACCTACAATTTCCGCCCCAGGCGCTAAAAGAGATGTTAAGGTTTGGTGTCTCTGTGAGAAAGGGGTAATTCGATCAGGCCCAGTCGTAAATGCATTCATCAGCCCGTAGTTATAGGGTCCAAAATCTGAATCGTAGACGGCACCAATCGAAAGAGAGTTGGCATCGGCGGCGGGATAACTCACCCCTTGGGCACTCCCATAGTTATAGAAAAGGTTCCCTGATGCAGATACAACCATTACCCCAAGAGTATTCCGCAAAGCGTTAATCTCGTCGGAAATGCCATGAAGCTTTTTAGTCGACTTATGATTTTGTGAATCAACAATCGACATATTGACACTTACAATATTGTATGCTTCCGCATTGGCAACCACCCACTTCAAGGCCGATTCTACATATCCAAAATTACCAGAGCCATTGTTTTTAAAAACCTTTAGATGAATAATATCGACACCAGGTGCCATCCCCGTGTAGGTCGCATCGCTTGAAACTGCAATACTGGTAACATTTGATCCGTGCCCATTTATATCCGTCGCGTTGCCATCACCATCTGCGAAATCATAATGATAAACAATACGATCGGACACATTATCATTATCGTTGTCTGGCCCAAAAAAAGGATCGTCCAGATCGATGCCGGTATCTATCACAACAACCGCCACACCAGTTCCATCAATTCCCGAAAAACGTGCATCTGCACGAAAATCATCTAAGTTGATAAGAGTATGGGATTGGACTGTCGCTGGAGCAAGGGAGCTGAGTATCTGTTCCGGAGCATCGGGCAATGTAAGGGGGACTCGGGAATTTGTGGTTGTAAGGGATTGAAGAGCAACGGCCGTTAATGATTCTGGGTCATGCTGGGCAGTTAGTGGATGACTCACAAATAGTAAAAATCCACAAATAAGGATAACAAAGGGAACAAAATTCCCCCGAAGAACACGCTTGTTTAGCATACAATTTCCTCCTGAAAGCTAAATTTATGTAAACAGAAAATGAGCTATTCTGTGGTATGCATCATTAACGTTTGCCGTAACCAGAACGTAACCAGCTATTTAGACTTTTGTTATCGCTGAAATTTTCTCTCTGTTTCATTGGCAGGTATCATCCTGTACATGCACTTAAAACCTTATCTGTTACTTCTAATTATTATTGTTTTCTTTGGCTCCAGTTGTCAGAATGTGACACAAATTGACGAGGAAACGGCCGTTTCCACACCACTGCCTCTAAACACAACTATTCCAACAATTGCTCCACAAACCACGGCCATTTCTACACCGCCACCTCCCCCCACTTTAAAACCACCCGATACCCCAACACCTGCTCAAATTGCCACAACACCAACTGGTGAAACACCAACGATCTTCCCAACAACCGTTTCTTCGCCAACACCAACTATCGAAGGCTTACTCTTTGCCCCATTCCCAAGCAACATCAATCCCTTATCAGGACAACTGATGGCTAATCCTGCTCATTTAGAACGACGTCCACTAGCTGTCAAAATTACCAACTCCTTTGAAGTTCGTCCTCAGGCCGGCATTGGCTCTGCAGATATAATTTTTGAACATTTAACGGAAGGGGGTGTCACCCGATTAACGGCCGTTTTTTACAGCCAGCTCCCCGATTTAGCAGGACCCGTTCGCAGTGCTCGACTCATTGATCTTGAAATTCCCAATATGCTTAACGCTGCTTTTGGCTTTTCAGGTTCACAGGGTCTCATCAAAGAGATGTTTCGGGAAACGCTCTTTTTCGAAGACGTGATTTCACCAGATTATGGGCATGGTGGCTTCTTCCGCGTCGAAGATCCCGAAGCAAAAGCATGGGATACAATGTTTACCAATCCGCAAAATTTGCAATTTTTGCTAGAACAGCGGGAAACATACACATCACCAATTTTTGATGG
>JANQSK010000977.1 GCA_028284105.1 Anaerolineae bacterium | reverse complement strand
CGGCGGCATTGGGCTTAAACACACCTAACAGGTTTCATAAGCCAACTGCTATGTGTAAATCCAAACCGATTATCATATTGTCGTATGAAGCTAATGACCCAAACCGGTCAGGGGTTTAGCGACACCTGCACATAATCGCTCTCACATTCTGTTCTTGTAACCAACTATAATTGTGTTACAATTGCTTTCATGTCCATCGGGTTCAAAATAGCTCGTTAGGCAACAGGTTATTTAATTCCACGTCATCACAACAGCATAAAGCGAGGCAATCAATGTCATCGAATCAGTCGATTGATCTAACCAAATGGAACAACCGTTGGGGTGCATTAAAAGAAGCTGTTGATATGTTAACGGGCGAAGTTGCCCAGACCCAAGCCCAGCTTCTTATCCTCAAAGACACGATGTCTTCCGCGCTTGTGCAAATTGAGTATCATCAAATAACTCATCTTTTGTATTTGCTACAACGGATGCGGTCCTTTGGTGATTCGGTCTTTGCCGTATTTAGAAAAGGCTTTGACGATGAAATGCACTTGCAGGAAACCTTTAATTATCCGGCACCTTATATTGTCAGTACCTTTCTTAAGCAACTAACCATTGATTTTCATGTGGCGCAACAAGCCTTTAGTCAAAGACGTCGCCTAGACTATCGGTATCATTCCTATCGTTCAGAAATTCTAGTACACGCTGATTTATTAGCGGCTTTATCCGTACAACCTGCGCATAAAGCCGGCCTGTTTCCAGATGGGGCACCAATGGTTATCACCCATTTTCAACAGCGTCTTGAGGTACGCTTGTTACCTTACATTAATGCGTTAATCATTGGTATTCCGCACAGCACTCCAAATCTGGATGAAGCCCTAATGCCAACAGAATATCTGGCGATTCCGCATGAAGTGGGTCATTATTTATATTGGCATGGCGAAATTAAAGGAGAAAAGCTGTATAAGATTCTTGGGCAGAAATTGACTCAAGATAAGGGGATGCGCGGTAATTATCGTCGCCGTTGGTTAGAAGAGATATTTGCTGATACTTATGGGGCACTTGTTGCTGGCCCTGTGAGTGTGCTAGCTTTTCAAGATTTAGCCTGGGATGATTTGCCGAAGTTTTTCAACCGCGATGCGCAAAAACACCCAGTAGCTGCCATACGTCCACTCATTCAGACTAAGGCACTTCAGGATGCGCCACTTGAATACGGAGCAACGTTGAATGCTTTGGATGATCATTGGAAACAGCGTGCCAGACAGCGGCTAAACAATGATGTGTTGGATGAAGAATATTCACTGAGCGCCCGTCGAAGAGATATACGCAAACCTGGCGCTGATATCGTCAAAAGAAGTCGAGAAGTCACGAGCCTGATTTTAGATACATTACCAGACTTAGTAGCAAACAGTAAGCCATGGACGCAACAGCTAGATGACGCTGGAACACCCAATAAACTTTATACCGCCTTCCGAAATTTCTTTGTTGATTTGCAAAACGATCTCAATTCGAATAAACCCCAACCTATTCAAACGCTTATTCAAGCGCCAGCCAAACTTGAAGAAATCCCCTTAGCGCTGATATTCGAGAAGCTAGCCAATCTGTCTGAGCAGTTGGAAGATTCCAAGCTTTCTGTGGAGGATGTGTGGCTCAATGACTCGATTATAAAATATGAGACTTTGATTGATTTGAAGAGAGAGATCGCGCCTCGTATCCATCAAACTTTGTTGAACAATACGGACTTTATTGGCCGAGGCATAATCCGTCGGTTTATTGTTATAGGAAAAGATAGTAAAAAAAATACAGTTTCAGAAATTGAGGCCGTTATTAATGCAGTATCTGTTGAGCATAAAGAGAACATAAAAGAGCGATTTCTCCACACTATACAGGCTATCCCTTTGGCAGTAGAGAAAATCCGTTATTCGGAAAACGATATATCATTTGATGTAAATATTGGTGAAGAGAAAGTTACATTTAAGCGTAGACATATCGAGGTGAAGAATAACCTAGTTTGGATAAGTGATATTACCGGTGAGAACGATATCCTCAGCCGCATGTTTGACGATGAGAAGGTTGTGGCACTATTTTTGCCAGCGGGTTGGACGACTGGCGGGGGAGAAAAAGAGTCTGGAACTACCTGAGCAATGTTGTCAATCAAGAGAATTCGTTTGATCTCTCACGAAGTTGACTTAGCAAATCTTCATTTTTTAGCATTTGGCTGATTTCATGTGCTTCTTGCCAGGCCAAGTTGCGATTTTCGCGTCGTTCCATATGCTGATATAGGTCTCCTATACGGATTAATGTTCGGGCTACATAGACTTGGTTTTGCAATTTGCGAAAAAGCGCAAGACTTTGCTGGTAGAGACTGAGTGCTGGCGTATAATTTTTCAATTTTGCGTGAATATGTGCCAAATCAAGCGTATCTATAGCGATATTTCGCTGATTTCCCATGCTTTTCGATAATGCAAGACCTTTTTCTGCATAGTCTCTTGCTGCCTCGAAATCTTCATTATGAAAATGAATTGCCACAAGCATGGTATAAATCCCTGTCATCTCATCTTTATCTTGTAGAGTTTGATTGATACTTTGTGCTTGTTCGCAGTATGATTTTGCTAAATCAAATGCCTGTTTCTTCAATGAAGTCAAAGTTAATAGGCCTAATATTTTGATTTTTCGTCGTTCATCCGTGACGGTTTCTAAAAGTGCCAATGCTTCTTGTGCAATCTGTTCCGTTTTTTCAAAATTTCCTTGGAGATAATATATTCTGGCACGTCGATAAAGAACTGCTGCAATGCCTGAAACATCATCTAGTTTCATTCGAATAGCTAGGCTTTCAACAAGTGCATTTTCAGCAGATTCGTAGTGACTATGTTCAATAAAAATGCGTGCCAGATGATACTGGATTTCAGCAATTTGAGATTCTTGTGCCAAACGTTTGAAATATTTCAAACTTGTCGTCAGGTATGCTTTTGCTTCATCATAGTCACTCTGCTCCAAACAAATAATTCCCCAGCGTAATAAGTTGGTTGCTATCATTGAGTCGTCATTAAGTTGTAGCGCTGCGTCATTGCCCCAATGATACGCTTGGCGGGCATCATTATGTCTTCCCTGTGTAAACCAGGCGTTGCTTAATACATCAATAAAATCGATTGTAGTCTGCCAGGATTGTTGTAAATAAGCAGCTTCTATTGCAACCATAATATTATTCCACTCAGGCTGTAACGCTTTATAATCCGCCTGATTCTGTTGCGAAAATTCCAAATAA
>JANQSK010000833.1 GCA_028284105.1 Anaerolineae bacterium | reverse complement strand
ACAAATTTGAGCACCAGCGGCTATGTGGGTCTTGTGACCTCCCAAGCCCACGTCAAGTTCGATGATGTGGTCGTCATTGAATTGCCGAGATCGGCGGGTGTGCAAGCATCCGAAGATTTCTTTGACAATTTTGATAATGACGTTGCGGAAGATTGGATACCTTTCAGCGGTGAGTGGTCGATTGCTGACGGCGAATTCCAACAAACTCAGCTTGGCGCATTCGACCTCGGTGCCGCCTCTCCTTTCAAAGGAAGCAACTACACGTTACAGGCCGATGTCAAAGTGCTGGATGGTGAAATGGGAGCCGGCTTCTTCTTCAACATGGCGAGTCGTGACAACAAATCTGGTAGCCAAATGCTCAACTTTATTGAACAAGGCAATGCTGTTCAATGGGGTGCCTTTAATGAAAACGGCGAATTTGTCTTTGGCGGAACGGCAGACACCAAGGATGTTGGTGATGGTGAGTGGCATACGCTTGAATTGACCGTCTCAAACGGCCGTGCCGACCTTCTAATTGATAGCGAAATCGTCTTTCAAAATATCGAACTCAACTTTACAGGTGGGTATGCAGGGCTGATGGTCAGCAACAGCTCTGTTGCCTATGACAATGTTGCATTTACACAAAATGAAAATTCAGCATCAATCGCCTTAGGCGATGCCATCCAAATTGAAACTACCTACACCTTTGATGATGAAAGCGTCCCTGGCTGGTTGCCCGTTGCGGGTGATTGGAATTGGGTAGATGGTGAATACGAACAGCGCCAAACCAATGAGTTTGATCGTCTAAGCAGCTTCAACGTTCAAATGGTTGCGCCCTATCGGTTCTCATCCCAAATGCGTTACATCGAAGGGGAAATGGGTGGTGGCCTGATTTTCAATATGCAAGAGCGTGACTCTAAGAATCAAGCCCATATGGTCTCATTCACGGCAAATGGCACCTTCCTCCAGTGGGGCACATTCAATCTCAGCGGCATCTTTAATTACCAAGGTGGCGTGCCAGTCCCCAACACGCAAGATGGGAATATGCATGAGCTCGCTGTTGAAATTAAC
Source organism: Anaerolineae bacterium (assembly GCA_028284105.1). Lineage (GTDB taxonomy): Bacteria > Chloroflexota > Anaerolineae > Promineifilales > Promineifilaceae > QQUD01. The sequence continues at coordinate 1,069 of JANQSK010000833.1, read as the reverse complement.
GAACAGACCTTCAACATCATTTTGAATGGAGACGCCATTGCCACAGAGATTCCGCTCACTTATACCTCAGGTTACGTGGGGCTGTTTGATGGTCTAAGTTGGGTTTCTTTTGACAATGTTCAGCTATCAGGCTTAGGCCGTTCACTCATCGTTGAAGGCGAAGCAGAAATAGTTGAAACAACTGAGGAAGATAGCACCAGCGAAGAATCAGAAGAAACCACCGAAGATTCGTCTTCAGCAGATGAAGTTATTGAAAATGCCGAAACCACCTCTGATGAGACTAGTGATGAAGCAACCAGTTCAGATGAAGAAGACGCTGAAGGAGATGACGCCTAATGCAAGCCTTAGTCCAAGTTGAACAGCAACCTCAGCCAAGAACACGCCGTTTATCATTGGCGGCATTGCGAACCAGAGTTTGGGATATTGCAGCCTTTTCCCTCCTCATCATGCTTCCTTTTATCGTCTTTTGGGCCTTTTGGTCACCAAATTTGGATGACCGGTTCATCATGTCAGGGGATATTTTGGTGGGTGCTTACCCTACGCGTGTTTACGTGCACCGCTTGTTAATGGCTGGTGATATTCCACTTTGGAATCCATACCAGTTAGGTGGTATGCCACTTTTAGCTGATATTCAGGTTGCCGTCTATTACGTACCCAATTTGATCCTCAGCGCAATTTTTTGGGGGCGCGATATCACCTTTGAAGGGTTTGAAGCCCTTATCGTGGCCCATTATGCGATTGCTTCTGTTTTGATGTATGGCTATTTACGCAATTTAAAACTTTCTGAAGGGGCCGCTCTTGTAGGAGCGATCGCCTTTGGCTTGAATGGCTTTTTTATTGGTCATCGAGGCCATTACAGCATGTTTTCCGTTGTCGTTTGGGTGCCCGGCATCATGTGGATGCTTGATCGCGCTTGGTTCGCCACCAATCGTTGGAAAGGGCTGCGTTATTCCGTTTGGGCCAGCTTGCTTCTGAGTCAGATGGTGATGGGTGGTCATCCGCAACTGACGTTTTACTGCACAATTTTCTTGGGCTGTTACTTCTTGTTTCGTGGTGCCCACTTTTGGCA
>JANQSK010000958.1 GCA_028284105.1 Anaerolineae bacterium | reverse complement strand
TCAATTTTTTGGCGTATGGGCTGATGATTAGCAACTTCTTGTTTTACGGGGGTTTTGAGGCAGCGTGGGCTGTCTGGATCAGAACGGCCGTAATTATTATCATCTTGCTCTGGACCTGTTTGCAACTCTATACCTTTCCATTTTTAATTGTTCAAGACGATAAGCGAATACGCGTGGCGTTGCGTAATAGCTATGTGGCTCTGGTGTTTCAACCCTTTCAATCGATTGGATTCGCCATCTTGATTGTCGTCTTGGTCGTGTTATCCGTTTATGCGTTTCCATCATGGGTTGTGATCACCGCCACGCTGTGCCTCACTATTTCTAATCGAGCCGCCATTCGGGCCCTGAAAACACTGCGACCTGAACTGTTTAATGATGCTCCAACACCTGAAGATGAGTAAACTGTGGCTTTAACTGTTGAAACAAAAAAGCGAATTTATTTAGTGCGCCATGGCCATACATTTGATGTCACGCCAGACGCACCCATTTTAGAGGCTGAGGCTCAGCTTACCGAGCGGGGGAAAGCCCAAGCAGAAGAAACGGCCGTTTTTCTCAACCAGCACGTCCAATTTGATGCCGTTTACACATCGGAGCTTCAGCGCACGATCGACACCGCAACACCACTTGCCCAACGGCAAAACTTGCCTATTGTTCAACTGTCACAGCTCAATGAACTACGATTTGATTTGCCATCTGGGTCGACATTCAAGGACCTATACAAAGCGTTCCAAAATTTGCGTGATGAGCTAAAAAACAAGCCGCTTGATCAGATTTATTTGAATGATAAACGGCCGTTTTCAGACATCTACCAAGGGTATCTTGATGGGCTTCAAACGGTTATTAACGGTCCCGGAAAAAACATTTTGGTGGTGGCACATGGTGGGACAAACATGATGCTTATTTGTCATGTGCTGGGTTTGCCCCTACATCGATTGATGCGCTTCCATCAAAACAATTGTGGAATCAATGTGATCGACTGTTTACCGCCAGGTCGCTTTGCGATGCGTTTGGTGAACTACACCTGTTGGGATCCCCTCAAAGCCTCAATCCCCATTTGATATGTCGTACGACCTCTTTTCTCAATCCTTTAAACGAAGCGCTCATGAAACCTTTACTTTGATGCGTCGCGACGCTCCCATTTATGCGCATGCGGCCCCAAACGGCGGCACAAGCTGGTATGTCACGCGTTATGAAGATGTGCTTGATGTGCTCAAGGACAATGTAAACTTTTGCAAAGACGTTTTTCACGCGACAGACAAGAAGCGGGGCTCTTCGATTCAACAGCGCATCAATGAAAATATGCTGTTTGCCGATCCTCCTGACCATACGCGATTGCGGGCGTTGGTGGGACAAGCCTTTACGCCACGCCGAATCGAGTTAATGGCCCCGCGCATTCAAGAGATAACGGATCAACTTCTCGCACCTGTTGAGAATCCCTTTGATTTAATTGCTGATTTTGCGCTGCCACTACCCGTTAAGGTGATTTGTGATCTATTGGGGATTCCTGAAGAAGACCAAACGGCCGTTATGGACGGCTCCCAAGCGATTATTTCTCCGGGGGGGAAGGGGTTGACTTCTAAAGTGCGGCGTCAAAAAATTCGTGACTTTGTCGCTTACTTAAATGCCTTATTTGCCGAACGCCAGAAGAA